>JAYVTP010000097.1:0-1977 GCA_043788685.1 Pseudolysobacter sp.
TTGCCGCGCAATTGAGTTTCGGCACGGCGCAACACATACGGCGCGGCCACATCCAGCCGCCAGTCGCGCACCAGCGTGCCGCTCAGATGATCCTTGGTGGAGATGCCGTCGCCGGAAAAATCCAGCCACGCTTCGCGAGTCAGATTCAGCCGGTTCGCCTCATCGGGTGCCTGACCGCGTGAGCGTTCCTCGATGGTGAGTTTGTCGCCTGCCGCTAGCGCAAAGGCGGGCAACGTGCGCCACTCGTTGGGCACGTCGGCTTGGCCCGGATCGATTGGCGTTGTACTCGCCGGATTGGTCACGCGCAAACCTGCGGCGGCGAAATAACTCCACACTTCCTGCGTCGGCCACGGCTCGGTAATCGTCGGCGCTGCCACTACGGTGAGTGGTGCCAATGCGCGCGCGCGCAAATTCAAATTCCAATGACCCGGGCGCAATTGCACATGCAGATGCGATGCGGCATCGAGACGCGCGGGCAGATCGCCGCTCAGCGCGAGCGGCGCGAATTCCGCACCCAGCGGCGCGCCGAGATCGATCTCGCGCGCACTGCCACCGACATCGAGTTGGATGCGTGTGGTCAGCTCGGCCGGCACGCCGTCTTCGAGCAAGCGAAACACTTGCATTGAGAGCGAATCGGCTTCGGTCACAGTGGTTGCCGAGCGACCCAGTGCCACGCCGTTGCCATCACGCTGCGGCGCCGCGATCGGTTTGCCATCCACGCTCAAGTCGATCAGTACGGTTGCTGCCGGTACCGGCAATACTTGCGGACGCTCGCTCCAGGTGATGTGTGCGCGCAGATCGTAATTGCCCGGCGTGAGCCAGATCGAAGGCGCGCCGCCATGCGCGAGCAGCGGCACATGCTGGCCGCTCACGGTGAAATCCTGCGGCCAGTTTTGCGCATCGCCCGGCAGCGGCACCCAGCTCGGCGCATCCACGCGCCAATGCTGCGCGACGTTCGCGCCGTGATCGTCGGCCGTGATCGTGAGCTTGCCCGGCCACGCGCACAGATACGTCGATGCATCCTTCGGCGCCGCCGTGGCAATGAACGGACACGCGCGATAATCGCTGCCGTGCAACACCCACGCGCGCCAGTCTTTGAGCGAAGACGGAATATCGTTGTCCACTGATGACGCGTAATTTTGTAAGGCGACGGGCGCAGCAGGCGACGTGGTTTGCGCAAATGCCGGCGCGACGAGGACGAGCATCAACAGCAGGAAACGGAGCAGGGACATACGCATGATTCCATCCTTAGCGAGAGCGGTTTGGGTTAGCGTACAACGCGAGTGTGGGCAAGGCAGGGTTAACTGACAACACCCGTGATTTACATAGTGCTTTATCAGGCCACACTTTTGACAGATTCGCTGATTAGCCTGTCAAATTCGCAGCGGAGATAACACTGTGCGTCTTCAGTTCGACGGATACACCAGCGTTTGGTTGATAGGCAATTTCGCAGCGCAGGGTCTGTGGTTATTCTTCGCTTGCGCTCTTTGGCCTGACTCAGGTCTGGAACATTGCGCGCCAGACGGTGCAGAGAGCATCACGTTCGTCTTTATCGTTTTGCCGATAACGTGCTTCGTTTTGCTTTTATGGGTAGTTGCCACATTTGCTGCAATTCTTGGTTTAGCCAGAAATTACAACGTGTCGCATTTGATAGCGGTGATTTTTACTACTCTTTTTTGGGTTGTTTGCGTGACGTATGACTATCATCGAACTTTCCGGATTGTGACCAGCGAGTGTCCCTACTAGCAAATACCGCCAAGTACTGAGCAGAATGATTGGATCGAAGAACAACTAGCGCGAGCCGGTAGATACGCGAGCGCATCTTTTGTGTCTCATCCGACTAGCTAATCATGTGCTCAACGCTTCGCCGCCAACTCCAGCAATCCGCGACACCGTGCCCGAGTCATCGGCCCGAACTTCAACCGCGTGAACAATTCATCCACTGTCGCCAGCTCCGGGCCGCGCCAGATCAGTTGA
>JAYVTP010000098.1:0-6859 GCA_043788685.1 Pseudolysobacter sp.
TTGAACGCGAACTACCCGGACATCCTCGCCACATTGCTGTTAGTCCGCGGGGAAAATCTCGCCGATAGCAGCGATCATCTTGCGGCAAGCCCGCTACTACACGATGCTGTGCAACAGTTTGCACATTTGTATGGCGTCGATCATCCGGAAACACTGCGCGCACAACTGGGGCTGGTCGAGAACGAGATGACGCTGGGACGGCTCGATTTCGAGCCGATGATTCTTCATGTGCTGGATCGATTTGAGGACACACTCGGCAGCAATCATCGCGATACCCTGATTGCGAAAAATCTGCTCGGTCGCCTGTACCTCGCGCAAGGACGATCCGCGCAGGCCCTGGGCGTTTTTCAAGCGCTGCTGGCGCCGAGTGAGTCGATATACGGCAACTCCGGCTATAACATGGCGATCAGTTACGTGAATGTCGGCCTGACCGCACTGCGCCTTGGCCAAACTGGCCTGGCGCGCGATTATCTGCAGCGCACAATGGTTGCCGTCAAGAACGCGCCGTCCGACTTGCCGCCGATCATGGCCGACCATGCGCGCGCAGGTCTGGCGCTGCTGGATTGTAACGAACAGCCGAATGCAGCCGCACTCAAAATGCTGGATGAAATCGAGGCGCGCTGGCACGGTGACAAAGAGGAACACGGCTTGTTTGCCCTGTTACGCGATCAATGCCGCATGTCGCAGGGACAAGTTGATAGCCTGCGCACCGAATTACCGGCCCTGATTAGCGAACTGCGCGGCCATTATGGCGGCCAGGACAGCGATACGCATATCGCCGAGGCATTGCTGGCGCGTGCCAGCGTCTCGCCTTCAAATACGTTGAGCGCGCCTCGCACTTCTGAGCACCACTGATTCAGCGCAATTCAGGTTAATTGACCACATGCGCATAAAATCGCACCTCATGCTGCGCTCACGCCGCGGGATGTCCGGCGAAGCCTCGCTGCAAAGTCGTGTCGCGATAATTGGTGCCGCCCGCCTGGGTGATTTCCGGACCTTCGGCGCGAATCGCCGTAACCGATTTATCGCTCGGACGCACGATCGCGATATGGCCCGGTTTGTCGTCATGATGGTTCTTGTAGGCGGCGACAACAAGGTAGCCACGATTGGCGTGAGCCTGTGCCTCGACCGCGTCGCGCACGGGCAGCCAGCCCTGCTGCGCGCCTTCATTTTCCAGCCAGTCGAATTGCGCATTGGCAAGCAGAGTCTGCCCGTGTTCGGGCGGGCGCAAAATATATATTCCTGCTTTTTTCGCCGCAGCGGCAACAAAGGCACTGCAGTGCGTGTGCTTGCCGGGCGTCTTTTCGGGTTTGCCGTCGGGCTCGCCGGATTCCCAGTGCACATGCTCGCCCGCCGGCCAGCGTTGCTCGACATTGAGTGCGTCGATGCTGGCGATCAGTGCACGCGCTGGCGCGCTGATCGGGTCGGCGTGGGCGAAGCCATGACCCGCGATGAGCGCGATCATCGCCACGCAGAAAAACAGCGCTTCCATGCAGAACCTCCCGAAGCGGAGCAATATTTATTGCGTTGTCATGATCCACAATGCGGATGCGAGTCGCGACCATCGTGATCAACGCGGATCGAGCGGCGACTTACGCGACCCAAGTGCAACCACGCCAAGCAAAGCGACACCCAGCAACAACAGCATCCATGGCGACAAGAATGGCACGTTAACCGGCGCGCTTGGCGCGGGTGCGACCGAGAATACGGCCGTGATCGCGCAATCGGCGATGATCGCGGCCGTGGTGTAGTCATTTCCATTCAAAGTGCCGCCGCAACCGCTGACGCTGGTTATGCGATATCCGGCAGCCGGTGATACGGCGAGCATTGTGCTCGCACCGCTGTCAACGGTTTGGCTTGTCGGGCTGATGCTGCCGCCGCTCGCTGGGGTCGCGGTCACGGTCCAGGTCTTGATCGTCGCCGCGCACGTGGCCGTTGTGCCGCCGCTCGCGCTGGCACAGGTCCAGCTCCACGGATGGCCTGCGCCGGCAATCGCGCTCGCTATGCCTGCGCTGCACAAGTGGGTCGGCGCGATGGGCAAGGTCTGGCCATTGTCCGCACCACAAGCGCCATTGACCGGCGTCACGCCGCCTTGAAATTCGAATGCGCCGATATCGCTATTGGCGTTGACGAAACGTGCGAAGCCCGAGCCGCGTTGGTCGTAGAGAATCAACGTATTGGGGATTGGGCTAGTAATGCCACCCGCATCGATCAAGCACGATCCCGGCAGCAACGCATGCGTTTGCGTACCGCCACCGTTGTTGGCGAGCGGCGCAAGTGCCGGCGTGGCACAACTGAGAATCAGCAGGCTATTATTCAGATCGTTATGCGCTACGGTGCTGAACGTGCCGATCCAGTTGTGATCGCCGCCGACCGTGGTGCTGAAACTCGTATCGAAGTCGTGGGTGGTGGAGCCGTCACCGTTGCCGACAATAACCGTGTGGCTCAGGCTACTAGTACCGCCGACGCCAAGATACCAGCCAGTTCCCTTGTTAGCAGTGATCGTAACCCAGGTGGCTTGCAGTGCCGTGGTATCGATGCCGGAGCCGCCGCCGGTATATGCCGAGTTACCACTGACCGTAGAGTTGACGATGTTCACCATGTTGGCACCGATGCCGCCACCGCCACCGTAGCCACTGCATACATTGCCGCTTATGGTAGAGCCGTAAATCGTCACTGCAACACCGCAAATGCCGGCACAACTAAACGTCGCGGTGTTATTGCTGACCGTGCTGGTGTTCATGCTCAGCGATGTAAACGCATAGACGCCGCCGCCACTGGCGGCCGCGTTGCCACTGATCACGCTGTCGCTGATCGTGAGGAAATCCGACGTGACGCCGCCGCCACTGCCAATGAACAATCCGTCCACATTGCCGTTGCTGATCGTGAGTCCCGACAACGTGAGATTGAGTTTCGAGCCGGGCACCTTGCCGCAATCGTAGATCGAGGCGCCGACAACACCGAAATGGGTGGCGGCGCTCGCGCTGCGCTGGATCGTGACTTTGGGGATGCCGTTGCCGGGAACCGGCGCCCCATCGATGCTGAGGTCTTCGCTGATGGCAAGGCCGTAGATACAGTTCGCGCTGACGCTGCCTGCCGGTGGCGTCATTGGCGCATCGAGCACAATACTGCTGATGCCAGCGGCGAACTGGATTGTATCCAGGCCAACGCTGCCGGCAGTGCAGCCATTCACTGCAGCGTTCGTATTGGCTGCCTTCACCGCATCCTGAATCGTGCATTTGCCTGCGACACTGCCGGAACTCGCATCATCGACGCTGATCGTGTTGGCGTGTAGCGGCACGTTGGCCGAGAGGGCGGCGATCACGAAGATCAGGCGATGCACATTTGCGCATCCGCGACGAAAATGCAGATTCGACGAACTGAAACGTAGCAGAAAAGGTGTCATGCGAGGCCTTCGAAGAATGTGGGTTCGAAGTCAAGAACGACATTCCCGCACAAAATGGGACATTACCGATTCGCCAGCCCGATGTGCTCGACTTCATTCCGACAGGTCGCAGATATTCGAGATAGCCTCGGCCAGACAGCAGCGCCATATCAAAGATGGCGGGCTTTTGGCCGTCCAGACGTCTATCCGCAATAAATAATCATCCCGCCACTTGCGTTGCATCAGCCGCGCCCATAGACTGCGCGCCGCTACAGGTGCCCAGGCTTATCGCATAGCCAATGGGTGAAACGGGAAGTCGGTGCGGATCACCAGATCCAATGCCGACGCTGCCCCCGCAACGGTAAGCAAGTAAAACCCGATCAACTGCCACTGCACGCAAGTGTGGGAAGGCGATCGGGCCGGCATCCCACCATGCCGCTTGCGAGTCCGGAGACCGGCCTGTGGAATGTGCGGCGCGTTACGTGCCGCATTCGCTCAAGGCGTTGCGGCGGGCAACGGATGGGTAGCCGCGTGCCGTCGTGCCGTCGCTGCGTGTCCGGTCTCCGTACGCCTTGCATCAATCTGCGGGTGTGCAATTCAGGAGGCTCCATGTACCGTTCTTCCCCACTGTTTCTCGCCATCACGCTGGGCTTGTCGTCCGCTAGCGCCTTGGCCGATATACCGATCCAATCCGGGCCAAACCAACCCGAAGTCGAAGTGACCGCATCGCGCGTCAGCCAAACCGTCGATCAGAGTCTGGCCAGCGTCAGCGTGATCACGCGCGCCGAGATCGAGCGCAGCGGTGCGCAGGATTTCATCGAACTGTTGCGACTCACTCCAGGCGTGGATTTTGCGCGCACTGGCGGGCCGGGTTCGGCAACCAGTGTGTTCCTGCGCGGTACTAACTCGAATCACGTGCTGGTATTGATCGATGGTGTGCGCGTCGCCTCGCTCGGCACTGGCGGGTATGACTTCGCGCAATTGCCGCTGGATGCGGTGGAGCGTGTCGAAATAGTGCGCGGGCCTCGTGCCAGTTATTGGGGTTCGGATGCGATCGGCGGCGTGATCCAGATTTTCACGCGCAAGCTCGATGGCGCGCATCTCGCTGCCGGTATCGGCAGTTACGGCACGTCAGAAGGATCGGCCGGTTACGGCAACTGGAACGGCGCGGAAGGTTTCAGCGTGCAGGTCGGCGCGCGCCACGTGCGCGGTTTCTCGTCGCAGAATGCATTGGGTTACTCCTACAATCCCGATGACGATAGCTTTCAGAATCACAACGTCGCCGCGCGCGGCGCAATAGCGCTGGGGTCGCAGACCTTGTCCGGCGCGTTGCTGAGCAGCGAAGGCGGCGTCGATTTCGACAACAATCCCGGTGTCGATAAAGGCCACAGCAAAATGCGCAATCAGTCGGCCGGCATCAATCTGGAAGGCGCAATTACGGACGGCTGGCAACAGCGCCTGAGTTTCGGCGCGGAGCGCGATCGCCTCGATACGCCGGCCTATTTCAGCCTGTTCAGCACGCGCCGCGAAAGCCTGAGCTGGCAGAACGATTTCACTTTGTCATCGACGCAGCATCTGGTCGCCGGCCTGGACTTCGTGCACGAGCATGGCGTGAGCACCGACACCTACGCCAACGTGCCGCAATACCAGGGCACGCACGACAACAGCGCGGTGTTCGGCGGCTGGCGCGCGGTGTATGGCGTGATCGATACCGAGCTTTCCGTCCGTTACGATCACAACAACGAATTCGGCAACGCGTTCACCGGCTCGGTCGCGGCCGGCTGGCAGCTCAGCGACGCCGCGCGATTGGTCGGCAGCTTTGGCCAGGGTTTTCGCGGACCGAATTTGAACGAGCAGTTCTCGCCGGGTTACGGCGGTTATTACGCCGGCAATCCAGACTTGCGCCCGGAGCGTTCGCACAGCGCCGAGCTCGGTCTGGAATATCGTCCGGATACGGCGAACAAGCTCAGCGCGCGGATTTTTTCCACCCGTGTGAATGGCCTGATCGATTTCAGCGGCGGCAGCCTGTATCAGGCGATCAACATCCATCACGCCGCGATCGACGGGCTGGAACTCGAACATGCCTGGCATGCCGACGTGTGGAGCATGACCAACACCGCGACCTGGCAAGATCCGCGCAACCAAGACAACGATGCGCAACTGCTGCGTCGGCCGAAGTTCAAGCTGACCTCGTTGACCGAACGCAGCTTCGGCGAGCACACCAGCGCCGGTATCGAGCTGGCGTGGAGCGGCAAAAGTCACGATGTCGGCAACACCACGCTGGGAAGTTATGCCTTGGTCAACCTGCGCGCGAGTTATGTGCTGACGCCGTCGTGGAAGCTCACGGCACGCGTGGAAAATCTGCTGGATCGCGATTACGCACTGGCCTACGGTTTCAATACGCCAGGCCGTTCGGGTTTTATCGACATCGCCTGGCAGCCGCGCTAATAAAAGGCGCGAGCTGCGTGGAAGGACGCAGCTCGCCGCTGGCGTGAGTTACACAAGCCAAGGCGCGTCGACCCGCATTGCGTGTTTTTCCGGATTTCACTCGGTGAAGACACTGTACCAGCTAGCGCGCTGGCTATAGACTAAGCGCTGGACAGGGGAACTGGTCACGCATATGAGTCGGTTGGATGCCAATCATCGCCGCACGCCGGCGGCTGCAATTCGTCTGGGCACGCGCAACGATTTGCCCGCGCGCGTACTGACGCACCTGCAAAGTATTCTCGATCTGTGCCGCAGCACGTTCACACCGTTGCTGGACAAGGTACTCAACGAGTGCGAGCAGCAGCTTTTCCATATCGCCGAAAAAAGCGTGCACAGCCATCAGCAGGAACACGCGCTCGAAGGCCTGCGCGAAATCAAGCGCAAGCGCGATGACATGACGCCGGTGCTGATCCAGATGATCGAAGATTCGCTGGCACGATTCGACCGCTCGCGCAGCGCGCCGGTCGATGCGGAAAATGCTCGCGGCAGCCGTATCAAACCCGAACTCAGTCTGGTCGAAAACAGCGAGCTGGAACCATCACTGGCGTTGCAGGAAATCGAAGCGCGTCACGCCATTCGTCACAGCCAGCAATTGCATGCGCTCGGTTATCGTTTTGGCGTGCTGGCAGCGTCGGCGGTTTTCGATACCGAATCCCTGCCGATCGGCCCGGCGAATCTCTGCACGGCGTTGCGCACCTGTTGCGCAGGCATGAATCTCACCACCGATTACCGCGTGATGCTATATCGCACCTTCGATCATTTTGCGTTGAGCGAGATCGATGTGCTGTATCGCCTGGTCAATCAGACCCTCGCGAAAAACGGTATTTTGCCGCACCTGCGCATCAGTCCGCAGATGCCACGAGCGCTCGCCGGCCACAGTGGCGGCGCTACGATGGCGGACGCGGACGAGCCGATCAAGGCTGAAGCGGCAGCGACATTGCCAGCAACGGAAAACTCCGCAACCGCCATTACTCCCGCAGCAGCCGC
>JAYVTP010000099.1:0-2444 GCA_043788685.1 Pseudolysobacter sp.
AAGAAATGCCCGCTCATCTCGCCGGCCAGCTCGGCCTGGGTTTCGCGCATTTTCGCCTTGATCAGAGAATGCCCGGTGCGCCACATCACCGGACTACCGGCGTGCTGCAGAATCAGCGGCTGCAGATGGCCGGTGCATTTCACATCGTAGATGATGGTCGCGCCAGGATTGCGGCTAAGAACGTCGATTGCGAACAGCATCAACACGCGGTCGGGATAAATGATTTCGCCAGTACGCGTAACCACGCCGAGGCGATCGCCATCGCCATCGAAGGCGAGGCCGATATCGGCGCCGGTTTTTTTCACGGTGAGGATCAGATCCTGCAGATTGTGCGGATCGGACGGATCGGGATGATGGTTCGGAAAGTTGCCATCGACATCGCAATACAGTGGCAGGATTTCGCAACCGATGCCGGCCAATACTGCCGGCGCCACCGCGCCCGGAATACCATTGCCGCAATCCACCACCACTTTGAGTTTGCGTTGTACCTGCACGTCCCCGGTGATGCGATCGATGTATTCGCGTGCGATATCCATCGTCTGCAACGTGCCTTCGCCGTCGCTGAGATCACCATCATTGATGCGTCGATACAGATCGCGAATCGCGCCTTCAGCGAGGGTTTCGCCGCCGAGCACGATCTTGAATCCGTTGTAGTCTGGCGGATTGTGACTGCCCGTGACCATCACGCCGGAGCCGGCATTCAGATGATACGTGGCGAAGTACAAGGTGGGTGTCGGCACCGCACCGATATCGATCACGTTGCAGCCCGACGCACGCAAACCCTGGATCAACGCTGCTGATAATTCCGGGCCGGACAGACGTCCGTCGCGACCGACCACGACTTCGAGCAATCCGCGTGCGCGCGCTTCACTGCCGATGGCGTGGCCAATGCCGCGCGCGACCGCCGCATCGAGGGTTTTACCGAGCACACCGCGAATATCGTAAGCGCGAAAGATGCCCGGATCGAGCAAGGCAGGCGGCGCATCCTTGCGTGGCGCGGGCAAGCGCGCGATCGATTTCGCGGCATTTGCCGGAGCAGGAGCAGATGCCTGATCGCGTAACGATTGTGCCAAGGTCGGGCTTTCCTCGTATCTTTCCTGACGCCGCATTTTGCCGACCAGACGCTGAATGCCCGCCTGCCGCAACCACAGCAGTGCGCCGCCAAACACCAGCAGAATCAACGCGACGATAAACAGCACAATAGGTTGGGGCGGCAGCACGATGAACTGATCGGGCTGCGCTACCGCAACACGGAACAGACTGTCGGCAACCGGCACACTCAACGCCGAGGAATTTTCGCCACCGTCGCCGAGCCGCTCGATCAGATGATCCGCGCCGATACTGCCCTGGCGCAAATCGATCTGCGCACCGGATATTGCTGATTGCTGATGAAACAGCGTCAGCAACGGCGTCATCGGCAACTGCAGATAGGCATACGCAATGGTTTTTAGTTCACGTTGCACCGGCAACGCCAGCGCCAGGTAACGCGGTTTGTCCTTGCCATCAGCCTGTGCCTGCGCCGGCGCGCCTTTCTGCAGGCTATGCGCTTGCACCAGCATCGCCGCGCGGGCGTAGCCGAATTTGACCAGATCGGCGCGCATTACTTCAACGATCTCGGGACTGTAAAATTCGGCGCCGAGCAACTCCGGCCATTGTGTTTGTAACGCCAGTACAGCGGCGGTTCGGCCAGCTTCATCGGCGTTGCCGAGCGCCGTCAGCACTGATTCATCGGCCACGGCTTGTTCGGCGCGCTTTTGCGTGTCCAGCAGCAAACGGCTCAATGCGGCAGCTTGCTGATCGCGTATTTGCATGGCGGCGGCCACGGCATGTTCGGCGCTGTAAATCTGCCAGGCCTGCCAAGCGACAAACAAACCGCCGATCAGCAACAGGGTTGCCGCTGCGAGCAGCAGCAGTCGCGGCAACATCACGCGCAATGCATTTTTATCAGGCATATCTGGATTGGCCCTTTGCCATACGCCGCTAGCGCGCGAGTTGTATTGCCACGAAAATTTCCAACGCGGTTGTGTCAGCAACCCTCATGCCACACCCGAATGGCCGAAGCCGCCCGCGCCGCGTTCGCTCGCGGCAAATTCATCCACCAAACGAAACTCCGCACGCATGATCGGCATCAATACCAATTGTGCGATGCGATCCCCCGGCGCAATAGTAAAGGCCTGCGCAGAACGGTTCCAGCACGAAATCATCAGCGGGCCTTGATAATCCGAATCGATCAGGCCCACCAGATTGCCAAGTACGATGCCGTGTTTATGTCCCAAGCCCGAGCGAGGCAGAATGACCGCGCACAATTCGCGGTTGCGAATATGCAGCGCAATGCCGGTAGGAATCAGTGACGACTCGCCCGGCTGCAGCGTAATCGGTTCGATCGGCGCGGCACGCAAATCCATGCCGGCCGAACCCGGCGTGGCGTAATGCGGCAACGCGAT
>JAYVTP010000100.1:0-1812 GCA_043788685.1 Pseudolysobacter sp.
AGGCCGTCTTCATTCAGCACGCGATAATCATCGAGCACGATCGCGTTATCCATCGATCCGCCCAGCACAAGCTTGCGCTCACGCAACATTTCGATATCACGCATGAAACCGAAGGTGCGCGCGCGCGACACTTCCTTCACGAAAGAAGTTGTGGAAAAGTCGATCTCGGCAGTCGAAGCGCGCTTGGTGAAAATCGGATGATTGAAGTCGATCGAAAAACCGACTTTGAAACCATCGAACGGCTCGAAGCGCGCCCATTTGTCGCCATCACGTACCGTGACTGATTTTTTTATGCGGATGAAACGTTTCGGTACCGACTGTTCTTCAATGCCTGCGGACTGCAACAGGAACACGAACGGACCTGCGCTGCCATCCATGATCGGCACTTCGGCGGCACTCAGATCGACGTAAGCATTATCGATGCCGAGGCCGGCCATCGCCGAGAGCAGGTGCTCGATGGTGGCGATGCGGACATCACCTTTGACCAGCGTCGTGGACAAGCTGGTATCGCCGACATTCTCGCAGCTCGCGCGAATCTCGACCGGTACTTTCAAATCGACACGGCGAAAAACGATGCCGGTATCCACTGCTGCCGGGCGCAAGGTCATGTAAACCTTCTCACCGGTGTGAATGCCGACTCCCGTCGCGCGGATGGTATTTTTCAACGTGCGTTGTTTGATCATTATTTTTTTTTGTCCCGTGGGGCAGGAGCGATTGCGGAACGATGCTAGCACAGCGGTTTTGCCGTGGAAAGCAAACCATGGCAAGAACCCCACAACCCGTTGCATTTACACAACAGGCTTGCATCGATCAAACCCACCTCTCAGATGCGAATAAGCCGCATCCACACTCATCAAAACGCGCGCGCAGACTCAGCCTTGAAGCTCCTGCGCGGGATCGATTTCACGCACAGCAATCGACACGCCAAGCCGAAGCATTCTCCCGGTGCGCGCTGAACACGCACCGGGTTTGCGGGCTTCAATCAGCCTGACGACGCAGGAATGCCGGGATATCGAGATAGTCGATCTGCGTGTCCGGTCCTGGCAAGTGCGGTGCTTCACTGGCCGCGTGGTTGCGCGCGGCTGGCGTGCTGCGGAAACTCGTCGGCGCAGCGGCGTAGTCGAATGGCACATTGTCGGTGCCGGTTCGCGCGCCGACCAGACGGATCGCATTGGTGCGTTGCACTGACTCTTCCTTGCGCAGCGGCATTTTTGCCACACCACGATTCAGGCCGGTAGCGACCACGGTCACACGCACTTCGTCCTGCATGTCTGGATCGAGCGCGGTACCGACCACCACCGTGGCATCTTCGGACGCGAACTGGTGGATCACCTGTCCGATCTCGTCGAATTCGCGCATGGTCAGGTTTGGCCCAGCGGTCACATTGACAAGAATTCCGCACGCACCCGACAGATTCACGTCCTCGAGCAGCGGATTGTTGATCGCCGCTTCAGCCGCCGCCTGTGCGCGATCATCGCCACTCGCGGTGCCGGTGCCCATCATCGCCATACCCATTTCCGACATCACCGTGCGCACATCAGCGAAGTCGACGTTGATGAGACCCGGCCGCGTGATCAGATCGGCAATTCCCTGCACCGCACCAAGCAATACATCGTTGGCCGACTTGAATGCCGACAACATGGTCACGTCACGCCCGAGCACGGTCAGCAGTTTTTCGTTCGGCACGGTGATCAGCGAATCGACATGTTGCGACAAATCCTCGATGCCCTTCATCGCCACCTGCATGCGCCGACGCCCCTCGAACGGGAACGGCTTGGTCACGATCGCGACGGTGAGGATGCCCATTTCCTT
>JAYVTP010000101.1:0-2457 GCA_043788685.1 Pseudolysobacter sp.
AAATCTTGATGGTGCCGGGGGAGGGACTCGAACCCACACATTGTCACCAATAACGGATTTTGAGTCCGCCGCGTCTACCAATTCCGCCACTCCGGCACGGAGGGGACGCGAAGTATATTCGATGCGGTGGCGCTTGTAACCCGTCTGCGCCGATTTTTTGCGCAGCGGCCTTCTTAGTGGGTGAGGTCGAGGCTGAGCTTTCGGCGGTCGCGCTGGTACCAGCCGTCGCCGACCGGCTGGAATACCGAGCACTCGGTCATGCTGCCGCGATAGATGTGCAACGATACAGTGACGGCATCGGCGCTGGGATTGCGGATGGTGTGATATTCGTGCGGCGGAATCAGGCTGCCAGCGGAACCGGCGCCGGCCTGGATCGAGCCGCGTGATTCGAAACGAAAACGTTCGGCTTCGTTTTCGATGAGTTCGTACTGCGTGATTTCGAGCGCACCGAGCCATACGCCTTCGACACACCACATGCCGGCGTGATCGTGGATGCTGGTGCCTTGGCCCGGCCCCCAGGTCATCGCGATGACGCTGTAGCCGAGCTCGCGGCTGGTGTAGATTTCGCGGCGCGCGTAGTGATCGGTATAGGCTTCGAGTACGCATTCCGGCAGGCGCACCGAGTCATCGCGGATCAAGCTGCACAGCGTGTGGCGCAGCGTGTCAGTGATCGCGTGCGTGCAATCCTGGCGCACGGCGGCGTCGAGCGCTTTGATCAGGTGGGTGCAACCGGGGAACTCAAGGGCAAGCATGGCGATCGTCGCGAAGGTTGTTGTAACGCACTTTACAAGCTGGCCAGGAATTGCGCGATAGCCGCGCCGAATACGTCGATTTCCACGAGGAACGCATCGTGACCTTGCGGGCAATCCAGCGGTACAAAATCGACATTGGCACCGGCTGCACGCAAGCCGTCGGCGATTTCCTGCTGCTGCGACAGCGGGAACAAAATGTCGGTCTCGACGCCGATCACGAGCGCACGCTTGATGCCGATTTTCAGCATGCCGTCGCTGACTTCTCCGCCACCGTATTCGGCGATATCGAACCAGTCGCTGGCGCGCGACAGATACAGATAACTGTTCGGATCGAAGCTGCGTGCGAAGCGTTGTGCGTGGCCTTCGAGATACGATTCGATCTGGAATTCGCTGGAGAATGCTTCATCGTGGCGCTGGTCGGATTCGAGCCGGATGCGACCGAAACGTCCGCTCCATTCCATCGCCGAGCGATACATCACCACGCCGAGTTTGCGCGCGATGCGCATGCCATTGAGCGGGTAGTGGGCATCGTCGTAACTGCCGTCGTTCCATGCGGGATCGCTGCGGATCGCCTCGCGTTGCAACGAGCGGATCGCGATTGCAAACGGCTGCGCCTGCGGTGCGGTCGAGATGCTGATATGCGCCGCGACACTGCCCGGATGCAACAGCATGTAAGCCAGCGAACTCATGCCGCCCATTGAGCAGCCGACCAGGCAGGCGAGTTGTTCTATACCGAGACTTGTCACGAGCGCATGACTGGCGTTGGCGACGTCTTCGAGCGTGAGTTCGGGAAATTCGAGACGATACAAATCGCCGGTGGCCGGATTGATCGAGGCCGGCCCGCTCGAACCACGACAACTGCCGAGCGTATTCGCGCAGATCACGAAATATTTATCGGTATTGATTGCCTTGCCGGAGCCGATGATGCCTTGCCACCAGCCGTCGCTGGCATCGATTGCATTCGATGTGGCGTGCGCGCTCGGTGACAGCCCCGTGAGGATAAAAATCGCGTTGTCGCGGGCTGTGCTCAGTGTGCCCCAGGTTTCGTAGGCGAGCCGCGCACCATGCAAGGCACCGCCGCGTTTCATCGCAAAGGGCGAAGGCAAATCGTAATAAAGCCTGGCGTCAGCCATGAGTTTTTGTCGTCTGGGAAGGGGGTTGCGCGAACCGCACGAGAGTTCAACTTTATACTGTGCAGGACTATCGCGCCAAGCGCTGTGATCTTTCCTGATATGCGTCGAAAGTATGTGGCTTTTTTCGCTCAGGATATTGAGGGGTTCCGTGCCAAGTATCTCGTGTCTTGCTGGTCTTGCACGCCACGTTGCAAGGCACCTGCAAACTGAGCAGCCGTGTTTGAAACACTGCGTGATGCCACAACTGCATTCGCGATAAAATCCGCATCGATGTTTGCCAATTCCCAACCCATCCAGAGTTCGCAGCACGGGCCGCACGGAAGGCTGCGCGAGATCGTGCAAAAGCATTTGCATACCGAGTTTCTGCGTCCGCCATCGGCCACAAGCCTGAACGCGTTCGCAGCGCTTGCGCTGCGACTGTCCGCTTTTCCCGATACGAAGCCACTGATACTCGACACCGGCTGCGGCACCGGCGTCAGCACACTGGCTTTGGCGCGGCAGCATCCCGATTGCCACGTGATCGGTATCGATAAATCGGAGTTGCGACTGGCGCAGGGACAACGATTATTGCA
>JAYVTP010000102.1:0-13494 GCA_043788685.1 Pseudolysobacter sp.
GCAGCTCACTTGGGTCTGGATGCGCGGCGTGCCGGGCTGATCGAGGAAACTGCGCATCGCGAGCTTGAGGCGCTCACCCTGATCGCTGGCCGCGGCAACGGCATCGATCACATCGTCCGAACTGCCGCTGCGAAACTTGTGACCGCCCAGATAATTCTGGATGCCGCTGCGGAATTTTTCCGGACCCAACCACGACTCGAACATACCGAGCACACTCGCGCCTTTCTGATAAGTGATGCCGTCGAAAGCATTTTCGATATCGCCCTGACTGGTGATCGGCTGGCGGATGCGTCGCGCACTGTCCAAACTGTCGTTACGCATCGCGCCGAAGCGCGCTTCGAGGTGTTCCATGTCGCCGTGAAATTCCGGCTGCAACGCAACGGTGCCTTTGCCTTCGGCCCACGTCGCGAACGCCTCGTTAAGCCAGATATCGTCCCACCACGGCGCGGTGACGAGATCGCCAAACCATTGGTGCGCGATCTCGTGCGCCATCACCGTGAACGCAGCGCGATAACGCTCCGCTGGCGAATTCTGGTCGAGCAACAACAGCGTATCGCGAAAAATAATCAGCCCGGCATTCTCCATCGCGCCCGCGCCGAAATCCGGCGCACCGAGCAGATCGAGCTTGTCGTACGGATACGGTTGGCCGGTGTATTGCTCGTAATAGGCGATGATGTGCGGCGCCTGCTCCAGCACATAACTCAGCCGTTTGCCATTGCCTCGGCTCGCGATCGCGCGCAACGGCAACGCGGTCGTACGCGCTGCATTCGGCGCAATCGGCTTGCCCTCGACCACTTCCCACGGCCCGACCGCAAACGCGACGAGATACGTCGGCAGCGGCAGCGTGGTAGCAAAAGTCAGCGTTTTCCACTTTGCATCATTGGATACTTTTTCAGTGAGCTGACGCGTGTTCGCCAGCGCGACCTGCGCTTTGGGCACGGTCAGCGTGATATCAAACGGCGTCTTGAAGCGCGGTTCGTCGAAACCCGGAAATGCAAAGCGCGCGCTGACCGGTTCCATCTGCGTGATCAGGTACGGGTCGCTGCCCACCTTGACCTTGTACACACCTTCGAGCTGCGTGTTGTACTTCGCGTGAAAGCCGAGAATGAGCTCGATCTCCTGCGGCGGCAAGGTTTTGCCGAACGATACCAGCGCGACGCCGTCGCTGTTGCGCTGCTGATATTTCGCCACCGCGGATTTTCCGAGCGCATCGCTGACGCTGACTTTTTGCACATCCAGATCGCGGCCGTGCAGCCAGAGATGATCGACCGCAGCATTCAGGCGAATACGAATGCGCGTCTCGCCGCTGTAACCATCAGCCGCAGGATCGAGCGTAAACGCCAGCCAATAATGCAACGGCTCGGCGCTGTTCGACAGCTTGCCGCCAGGAACATCCTCGGCGGCAAACAGCATGCATGGCAACAGCAACAACAGACTCAACAATCCACGACGAAATGACATCACGATCAACCTTGGCAACCCGACTCATGATGCGCAACTTTAGCACGCAGCTCCAAGCCGGTTTGATCGATGCGATACAAATCCGCGACTATTCCACGCGGGTCACGCGCACCTCGCGCTGATCCGCACGGCCGTGATCATCGACTGCGCGTACGCTGAAACTTCCGGCGCTGGTAGGCTGCCAGAACAGCGTTTCGCCAGGCTTCGCGCTGCCGACAAAACCATCGTCGACGAACCAGTACAACGTCTGCGCACTCGCATCCACAGTCGCGCTCAGCGCCACGCGCGCTTCATCGGCATGCTGTGTGCGCAAGGTGTAGATGCTGCCACGCAACGGCGAGCCGATTTGTGGCGCCTGGCCGTCATCAGCGCTGCCGCCGTTGCAATCCACCGCAGGCGGCGCCCGGCGCGGAATGCCCGCTTGAGCGAACACACGCATCATGTCGGACGGCCAGAATTCGTAGACCTCGGTGCGTGTCGGTATATCGCCATACGGCGGGCACAACGGCTTGCCGTTGCGCGCGTCGACCACCACCGGGCGATGGATCGTGCTGACGCGAATCGGCGAACGTCCGGGAATGAACCAGGTCACACCACGCTGCGGACACCACGCGTTTGGCAGCTCGCCGCTGGCGAGGCAGACCTCGACTTTTTTCAGATTTTTCGGCGTCGTGCGCACCGGTTCGGCGAGGCTCGCATCCTGCGCGCGGATCGAATCGACGATGCGAAAAAACAGCGGCGCCGCGGCTTCGATACCGATGAACGCGGGATTGGCCTGATTGTCGAAATTGCCGATCCACACTACCAGCACATACGGGCCAAAAATGCCGGCAGTCCACGCATCGTGGAAACCCCACGACGTGCCGGTCTTCCAGTAAATCGGCAGCCGCGCGGATTCGTGCGCGAGCAAATCGTCAGGCCGCGGATTCTGCCGCAGCATGTCCAGCGTCATGAAACTCGCCTCGTCGCTGAGCAGGCGCACGCCGATATTTTGTGGCGCATCGGCGCTCAGATGCAGGCTGCGCATCTCGCCGCGATTGGCCAGCATCGCGTACAAGCGCGCGAGTTCTTGCATGCTGACTTCGCCGCCGCCGAGCACGAGACCGAGCCCGTAATATTGCTCGCTGGCCATGCGGCTGATGCCGGCGTTGCGCAGGAACTCATAGAAATTCGGCCGCGCGAGTTTTGCCGAAATCGCCACGGCCGGAATATTGCGACTGCGGATCAGCGCATCGGTGGCGGTGATCGGGCCGAGAAAACGGCCATCGAAATTCTCCGGCGTGAACGGGCCGAACGAGGTCGGCACATCGCGCAGCACGGTCATCGGATGCAGCAAACCTTCGTCCATCGCGAGCGCGTACAGCAGCGGTTTCAGCGTCGATCCGGGCGAACGTTTTGCCACGGTGCCGTTGACTTGTCCGGCAATACTTGAATCGAAATAATCGACCGATCCGACCAGCGCCTTGATGCCCATGTCGCGCGTATCGAGCAACAGCGCCGACGCATTGCGCACACCACGCGCCTGCTGGCGCTGAATGTATTGGCGCAGTTGTAGCTCGACGTTTTTCTGCAGGCTCAGATCGAGCGTGGTGGCGATGCGCGAATCGACATGCCCCGCTGCGCGCTGTTCGGACAGCACTTGTTCAACGAAATGCGGGGCCTCGAACGGCAGCTTTTGCGGTGGCCGCAGCTTCAACGGCAACTGCATCAGCGCCGTGTCTGCCACATCTTCGGGATGGCGCGCGATCCAGCGCTCGAACAAGCGCGCACGCGATGCACTGAGTCGCGTATTGATGGTATCGGCAGCGCCGGGCGCGGCGGATGTGGCGAATGTTTCTTCGCGCAGGCGACGCGTCGGATCTTGCGGAATCACCGCGAGCGCCAGCGCTTCCGGCAAGGTCGCACTGGCCACCGGTTTGTCGAAATACACCACGCTGGCCGCGCCGGCGCCTTCGATATTGCGACCGTACGGCGCGTAGTTGAGGTAAGCCTCGAGAATATCGTTCTTCGAGTAACACAGCTCGAGTTCGATCGCACGCAGCACTTGGCGCAACTTGCCCGCTGGCGTGCGCGTGTTGAGGCGATACATCAGCCGCGCGAGCTGCATCGTGATGGTCGAGCCGCCCTGGCGATTGCCGCCGCGCACATACGTCACCCAGCCGCCGCGCAGCAGGCTCAGCGGATTGAATCCAGCGTGATAGCGAAACCACTGGTCTTCCTGCAGCAGCACGCCGTCGATCAGCGCCGGCGGCATTTGCGTCAGCGGCACCCAGATGCGGTATTTGTCGTCGCTGGTCAACGTCAGACGCAGCAACTTGCCGTGTGTATCGTAGACTGCAGTCGATGAAGACGCGTGCTGCGATAGCGGTATATGTGGCCAAACGCGCGCACCTACCAAAACGACTACCAGCAACAGCAGCGCCATCAATTTGTTTTGATGGCGCTGCACGCCGCGCAACACCGCGCCAGAAATACGCGACAGGATCGACATCATCCGCATCGCGTAACGAACCATCGCGCCCATTCCACGTAGGACTATTTCCGCTCCACGTTGAGCTTGCTGCCGAGCGAACGCGCTTGCACGGTGCGGTCGTACATCGATTCGCCGTAGGCCGGCGGCACGATGTAGGTGCCGGCGTTGGTCGCCTTGATGCGATAGACGAACTCGCGCACGTCACTGCTCGCACTCGCATAAACCACGACACGATCATCGCGCACGTCGACGTATTCGGGATTCAGGGTCGAACTTGCCAGACCGACCGGCGCACGCCACGCCGGTTGTTTACTCGCATCCTCGCTGTCGCTGTGCGCGGTGTCGGCGGCAGCGGTTTCGTCGGCGGTCGGCGGCAAGCTCAACACGGGTTCGAAACCGCCCGGCAACAAATCGACGATCGCGAGATTGCTGACATCCTCGCCGAGGCTGCGGCGGATCTTCAGATGCACGTCGATTTCCTGGCCGAGCGCGACCTTGTCCAGCGTCTTGCCGTCGGTCGTGGTGTATTCGCGCACGATCTCGAAACCGTCCTTGATTTCCTTGTTCGGCGGCGCCTGATCGAAGCCGGATTGCGCGACGCTGTACCACGCCGTGAGATCAGCGTCGTTGACGATGCGCAACGCGTTCGCCGCCGCCGTGAACGTACCGGACAGCACGATGCCCTTCGCTACGCCAATGCTCGGACTCGTGCCGTCCTGGTGCACTTCGAGCAGCGCGAGCTTGCCGTCGCCCGCGATAGCGAGCGTGGCATACGCATCGAGCGCGGCAATCGTCATCGCCGATGACAAGGTATTGTAATAACCCTTCTGCAACGGCCGCACGATGTTCTGGATTGCCGCTGCCGGCAATTTCTTCGCACGCTCGGGGAAATGTTTCGCGAGCAGGTACAACGTCGACGCATCGGCGATCAGCGGATCGTGGTAATACGCAAATTGATATTTCGCATCGATCGCGCGCTGTTCGAATTGCTGCTGCGGGCCGACGATCATTGCTGCGGCTTCCTTGTCCTGCTTGAGCAACTGGAACGAAGCCGCAACGTAGGCCGCAGCGAGATCGTCGTGCCAACCCTTGCCGTACGCACGCTCCAGATGTTGTGTCACGGCGGCGAGATAATTGGTCGTGACGTTGCCCTGTCGCGTGAGCAGATAAATCGCATGCGTGCGGTCACGCAGATCCCACAGATTGTTCGCGCTCTCATCCGCCGCAACCTGACTCAGATAGGTGTTGCCGGCGGTCAGCATGTCAGCTGGCACGGGCTGGCCGCGTTCCTTCGCCTCGATCAAATAATGCATCGCGTAGATCGATGCGTAGCGATGCGACACCGGCGTGGCGGTCCACAAGCCGAAGCCGCCTTCGCTGTTCTGCCGCGAGCGCAGCACCGCGAGCAACGCGCGGAACGGATCGGCGCCCTTGTTCTTGTCGGCGGTTTTCACCAGCGTGCCGAACTCGGGGTGTTTGTCGAACACCAACGCCGGCATCGCGCGGCTGACCAGTTGCTCGGTGCATAGATACGGAAAACTGTCGAGGTAGGCCGCGAGGCCGCGCGCGAGCACGAGCGGCACGTAGGATGCCGAAATATCGCGCTTGGCGTAGTCATCGAACATCGTGCGCAGATGATCGACATCGGCGCGGCCGCGATCGAGTTGACCGACCTGAATTTCGGTGCGATAGGGTGCGGCCGGTCGCAGCGAAAGTCCGAGACCAAGCTTGGCCGACTTGCCTTGCGCCGATGCGGTAACGCTGAATTCAAGCGCACCCGGTTTGTCTTTCGCGCGCAGACGGAATATCACCACGCCTTCTTTCATTTCGCCGAGTTTGACCTCTTGTATTGCCGCACCGACCGCTTCGAGTTGCGTCGGCAGATTCAACGCAACTGAAATCGGCAATTCCTTGCCGCCCAGGCCAGTGAGATTATTCGCCACGCCGACGCTGATCTCGAACTCGTCGCCGGGCGCGACGATTGCCGGCACATTGGGCGACAGCACGAAGTCGCCGCGCACCGTGGTCGAGGTTTCATACGTGCCGATCTTGTCCGGCGCGACAGATACCGCCATCACGCGCAAGCGACCGTTGAAATCGTCGGGCACTTGGTAGGTCAGCGTCTTCTCGCCTTTCACATCGACGATGCCGGACCAGTACGCGACCGGCTGCTGATGCTTGCGCTTGAACGGATTCAGATGCCGCCCGAGCATGTTGTCGCCATCGCCGCCCGGGGCTGCGGCCATGCCGACGAGCTTGTTGAAATCCGGCAGGATCAGATCGAGAATTTGCGCGGTCTGCACTTCAAGCATGCGCTTGCGGAAGAAAAATTCCAGCGGATCGCCGAGCTTGTAGCGCGCCACCTGCAGGATGCCTTCGTCGATTGCAAATACGACCACGCGCGCGGGCTGCGCCGAGGTCAGCTTGATGTTCAAAGCCTCGCCCGGCTTGACCAGATTCGGCGTGCTGATCGTGATCGCATTGCGGCGTGCATCGCGATTCACCGAGAACGGCACGACGCCGTAACTCAGCGGACTCATGAACACTTCATCCGAGCTCGGATCGCGGATGAACTGCACATTGATGTAGCCGTTGCCTTCGAAGTTCGCCGGCACGCGGATCTTCTGCACCGAGCTGCTCGTGCTCGCCTTGAACCACGCGCTGGCGTAGACATGATCGCGCTCGATCGTGATCAGGCCGCTGCCAGCGTACGGCGCGCGCACCGCGATTTCGATGTCTTCACCCGGTGCGTAGTCGGTCTTGGACAAGGTCAGTTGCAGCTCGGCGTTGCGCTCGAGCGAACGCGTGAGATTGGCTTCGCCGGCGACCGCGTAATCGATGCGATTCATCTCGTCGCCGTGCGTATTTTTTATGAGCAGCGAATAGTTGCCGGGCTTGTCGGTGGCGAGCGTGTAGGCGAGTCCCGCTGCCGGAATTGCCAGCGGCTGATCTGACACCGGCACTTCTTTCATGCGGGATTCGTATTTGAAAACGCCGGAATCCTGCTTGGTCAGGATCGACACGTAACGGCGTTCGACCAGCACTGCCTTGAGTCCGTCGACCGCAATCTTTTTCGCGTGCGGATCAATGCCGATCAAATTGGTATCGACTTTTGCGCCACGCGCGATGAATTCGAGATTGCCGTCGGCCTTGCTGCCGATCAGGTAATCCTGCGACGACACCAGCGACACCGCCTCAGCCGCAACGCTGCGCCCGCCTTCGGCCTCGAACGCCTTGGCGAGGAAATACAATTGATACGAAGCGGTGCCGTACTTGCCGAGATCGAGCGAGAATTCCGCCTCGCCTTTTTCATTCGTTGTCGCGGTGCCAAGCGGTTCGGCATACCCTTCCTTGGCGCGCTGCGGATCGAAGAAATGATACTGACGATAACTGCGGAACGCCGGGAACGCAGGCGTCAAGGTCAGGCTCGCTTCGATGCGCCGATCCTGCGCCGGTGTGCCGAACAAATTCTGCACCGATACGAGCGCCCTCAGGTCGTCCGGCTTGATCCAGCCCTCCACTACCTGCTGCGACAGATGTGCATCGACCTTCATGCGATCCGGCATGAACTCCTTGACCTGCACCGCCACCGAGCCGAGTTGCTTCTGCGTCTTGTTGCCGTCTTTTTCCTTGGTGATGTAGAGGTTCACCGTCCACGCGCCGGTCGGCGCATTTTCCTGCGTGGTGTAAGTCAATTCCTCGAAACCGGCAGCACCGAGACGCAGCTTGTGGCGCTCAACCGTGACCCCGCGTGGATCGACAATTTCGGCTTCGAGCGGAATGCCATCAAGCGTGGTTTTCCAATCCGCCGCGCGCGCGATCATGCCGATGTGGAAACTGTCGCCTGGACGATAAATGCCGCGGTCCGAAAACAGATAAGCCGTGAGTTCGCCGCCGTCTTTTGCGTTGCGCAGGCCGCCGATGTCGAAGCGTGAATAATCAAGTTTGCGATCGCGCGCGCCGACCGGCAGGAACGAAAGATCCTCGCCCTTGCGCACGAGATACATCGCCGGCGCTTTTTCGCGCGTATACGCATCGAGCGTCGTGAAATGCACATGGCCATCGTGATCGGTGGTTTCGCTGAGGATGGTCTGGCCGTTCTTGCCGACGACATCGACATGCGCATCTGCTACCGGCTCACCGCTGCGGATCGATTGCACGTAGATATCCTGCGTGCCGTCGATGGATTTCTTGACCAGCACGCCGAGATCGGTGACCACGATCAGACGTTTGTCGCCGACCTTGTCGCCGTCGCTGCCGGCGCTGTCGTCACCTTCGTATTCCCCACGCGCGTTGTTTTCTTCGCTCGCATCGCCATCGTTCGCATCGGCGTCGGGCGCCGGCACGGGTTTGTCCTCGGCCTTGGAATAGGATTTCAGGCTCAGCAAAAACACGCCACGCTTGCCTTGCATCGCGCTGCCGAGATACTTGCCGAGATCGACGCCCTCGTAATGCGCCTTGCGCGGTTCCTGCTGGCCGAACTCAATTTTCTGCACAAATCGCTCGGTGATTCGGTCATTGCCGAAGCTACCAAGATCCGGGTGATCGTAACGATCCGATTGATTGAGACTCACCAGATGCTGCAGTTGATCCGGCAGCACGCGCGCAATCTCGACCTGCATGCCTGGAACGTTGCGCACGACCACGGCAACACGACGTTCGCCACTGAACGACAGCAACGCGCCATCGGCCATGAACTTCAACACGCGCGGATAATCCGGCACATCGACGATCTCGGTCACGCGACTGGCGAGCAGATAACCGCCGAACGACTTGATGCCTTTCTCGACCTGAACATACACGCGATCGCCCGGATCGGCGTGATATTTGAAACTGTGCAGTTCGGCAAATTCGCGCTCGGTAGGTACCGACTCCAGCGTCAGTTTTTGCGATTTTTTGAGCACTTTTTCGCTGACCGTTTCGGTGCTCCAGTTGCACGGCACGTCAGGCTGACCCGGCTGCGTTGCCGGACACATCGACGGCAACACATATGCGCTGATGCTCTTGCTCGCGTCAGCCTCGTTGATGGCCTGCGAGGTTTCCATCACGAGCACCTGCTCGGGTTCGTAATGCGCGTTGTCGACCAGCGTCGCGCTGATGCCGCTGACACTCAGGCTGTACAAGGTTGGCAAGGTCACATCGGCAACGATTTCTTCAGTCGTTGCATTGCCGCCTTTTTGCGCGTGCACGCCCGCGGCGATACGCATGTCCAGCGAACCGCCGATGACCGGAATCGCCAGTGGCTCGGAATGGATAAACGCATTGAGTTTGCGTTCGTCGTAGTTGCTCGTGAATTTTTTCGGCTGGGATTTTTCCTCGATCTTGTCCTTGCTGATTTGCACACGATCGTGCAATTTCAGTGCGATGCGTTTTTCCAGGTCAACGGTGTTGACCGGATGGCTGAAATGCAGATTGATCACGGCTTTTTTCAGCGCGGCATCCTGTGGATCCTGATAAAACTCGCTGGTCGCCATCTTCGCTTCAAACGGCGCGCTGGCAAAATCAAAACGGCGTTGCTCTACGCGCACGTGTTCGGCAAACACTAGCGCCGGATCGAGATTGACCACATATTTCTGATCGATCGGCCAGTCTTCCTTGGGCTGGAAGGTCAACTGCTTGTCGCTGTCCCAGGTCCACGTCCCGGCGACTTCCGGGGCGATCACAATGCCCGCACTGGCGGATTTGCCGACCATCGCGATCGGCGCCGCCGAGCCGGAAAACCGCAACGACAAGGCATGCACCACGATCGGGCTGGCATCGTATTCGGTCAAGGTGGGCGCGGTAACTCGATACGTGATCAGCGGCGGCAATTGCGGTTGCGCTGGTCGCGGGCGATTTTCGTACCAGTGCCAACCGAACCAGCCAGCAACCAACACGATGCCGAGCGCCATTACGCCGCCCGCATAACGCAGCCGATGCCGCGCCATGCTCGCACCGAGATTCAGCGCTGCGGCATCGGTCGCACGCAACCATGTCGGTGCCTGCCACGAAAAGTCGCCGAACAGGCGCCGCGCGAGCCACGCCAGCACGCGCCAGACAAAATTGAACAGCAGCACCGGCAGGCGCACGATAAATCGCAACAGATCCATATCCCCAAATCCTTAGCTGAAAAATAAAACGGGCAGTCGACGCCGGCTACGAATCCGGGCGCCAGTATTGCAGCATGATTTTATGGCAAAGCGCGGGCAACAAGTGCTCAGACGATGACAAACTCAAACGCCGCAGCAACACACGACCGATCAACGGCAAGATTATCAGTCGCGGCATATCGCGGGGGGAGACGCACCGTCAGCGTGGCGGCAGTCAAATCCCGCCAAGCGCATGGTCGAGATCAGCGATCAGCACATCGGCTTCTTCCAGACCGATGGACAAGCGCACTACGCTCAGCGGCAAACCGCCGAGCCGATGCAACGGCGCGCCCGCCGTGAAAACGCAGGCTACCGGAAAAATCAGCGATTCGTAGCCGCCCCACGATACCGTCATCAGAAAACGTTGCAATGCATCGCAAAACCGCTCGACCGCAGCGACCGAATCCACGCGCAGTTGAATGCTCAGCAAACCGCTGGCGCCAGTCATCTGTTTTTGCGTCAATGCAAATTATGGATTTGTGGATAAATGCGGGTAATATACTTTTTCAATCTTCGCGTGGGTTTCGAGAAACGCCACTACCTTTGCCGTGGTTTCCGCGATGCGCTGCATGCGGATCGGCAAGGTGCGCAGGCCGCGAATCAACAGCCACGCATCCTGCGGTGAGAGCATCGCGCCGAAGGTCATGTACGGGCCCTTGAACACGTCACGAATGATGGTTTGACTCGCACACAATGCGCCGGCCACCACGTCGCTATGGCCGCCGAGGTACTTGGTCGCGGAGTGCGCCACCATGTCGATGCCGAGCGCGATCGGCGACTGGTTCAACGGACTTGCATAACTGTTGTCGCACAAGGTGCGGATACCGCGCGCTCTTGCGAGCGTGGCGACGGCGGCGAGATCCTGCTGTTCATAGGTCATCGAGTTCGGGCTTTCGAGCACGATCAGGCGCGTGCGCTCGGTCAGCGCGGCCTCGAAATTCGCGCTGTCGGTACCATCGACAAAAATCGTCTTGACACCGAAACGCGGCAGCAGATCACGCAGCAAAGTCCGTGTCCAGCTATACGGTTTTTGCACGCAGACGACTTCATCGCCGCCACGCACGCTCGCGACCACGGCAGCCGCAGTCGCCGCCGCACCGCTGCCGAACATCAGGCAATCTTAGGCGCCTTCGAGCGCAGCAACTTTCTTGCGCAGAATTTCAACCGTCGGATTATTGCCGCGCGTGTAGAAATTATTGTTCAGCTCATCCTGGATTCCAACCCGCATCGCCACGACCGTGCTGTGCGCGAAAATCGACGACTGGAAGATCGGCGGTGCTACCGAGTTGCGCCAGGTTTCGCGATCCTCGCCAAGTTGATTCAGGATGTAGCTGAGATCCATGCCTGTTATTGTTGCGCGATGAAGGCACGCGTCGCAGCGGCGAGTTTCGGATCGTCCAGCGCGAAACGGATCGTCGCCTGCACCAGACCGATCTTGCTGCCGCAGTCGTAGCGTGTGCCGGCAAAACGATACGCCAGCACTCTCTGTTCTCGCAGCAATGCCTGGATGCCGTCGGTGAGCTGGATCTCGCCACCGGCGCCGGGTTTGGTTTTTTCGAGCAGCGAAAAAATACTCCCCGGCAAAACATAACGACCGACCACAGCCAGATTCGACGGCGCTACTTCGGGCTTGGGTTTTTCGACCATGAACTTGATCTGCGCGCTGCGCTCGGTCAGCGGCGTGGCATCGACAATGCCGTATTTGTGGGTCTCATCGTGCGGCACTTCCTCGACCGCGATCACGCCGGCATTTTCGGCAAACGCAAGGTCGGCCATCTGCTTCAGACAACCATCGCCGCCGGCATTCGAGATCAGATCATCGGCGAGGATCACGCCGAACATTTCATCGCCGACCACGGGTTTCGCACACAGCACCGCATGCCCGAGGCCAAGCGCTTCGGGCTGGGTGACGAATACACAACGCACGTGTTTCGGCAGCACGTTCTGCACGATGTCGAGCAGCTCTTTCTTGCCGGCCTGTTCGAGTTTGGCTTCGAGTTCGTAGGCCTTGTCGAAATAATCCGCGATCGCATGCTTGTAGCGATTGGTGACAAAGATCAGCGTATCCGCGCCGGCCTGCACCGCCTCATCGACGGCGTACTGGATCAGCGGGCGATCAAGTACCGGCAGCATTTCCTTGGCAACGGTCTTGGTCGCGGGAAGGAAACGCGTGCCGAGACCGGCAACGGGAAAAACGACCTTGCGCAATGGTTGGCTCATGAATACTCTGCGGGCTGATGGGGTTTATTGATGGTGTTTGAGCGTGCGCACGATCGGCACGATATCGGCGTCGAGCGGCGCTTGCGTGCGCCAGTCGAACTCGGGCAGCAATCGTGTCAGGCACGCATGCAAGGCGACCTCGTTGTAGTCGCGCACATCCTGCGCCGCCTGTTTGAGCTGCACGTGGAGCAATTCCCACGACATGCAGCGCGGCTGCGCGAGAAAGATTTTCGCGTGCGTGGTGTCCTGGTAATTTTCGTGCGGATGGAACAACTCCTCAAACAATTTTTCGCCGGGGCGCAGGCCGGTGTAAAGGATTGCGATATCGCGTCCCGGAATCTTGTTGGTGAGGCGAATCATCTGTTCGGCGAGGTAACTGATCTTGATTGGCTCGCCCATGTCGAGCGCAAAAATTTCACCGCCATGACCGAGCACGGCCGCCTGCAGAATCAGCTGGCACGCTTCGGGAATGGTCATGAAATAACGCGTGATTTCAGGATGCGTGACCGTGACCGGGCCGCCGCTGCGAATCTGCTCGCGAAACAGCGGCACGACGCTGCCGGCGGAATCAAGCACGTTGCCGAACCGCACGGTAATGAAACGCGTCTTCGAACGACTCGCAAAGTTTTGACAGAAAATTTCTGCAACGCGTTTGCACGCGCCCATCACGCTGGTCGGATTGACTGCCTTGTCGCTGGAGATCAGCACAAAACTTTCGGCACCATGGCGATCCGCCGCCTGCGCCATCATCTGCGTACCGATCACGTTGTTGCGAAACGCCTCGCGCACCTGTTCCTGCAGCAACGGCACATGTTTATACGCGGCCGCATGGAACACAATCTGCGCATGCGCCTGGGTGAACACACGCTCGCACGTGGCAGGATCACCGCAATCACCGAGCAGCGCGTTGAAGATCAGCTCAGGATACTCGCGACTCAATTCCTGCTCGATGCGATATAAATTGTATTCGGACAATTCGAGCACGGTAAGCGATTGCGCACCGAGGCGCGCGACCTGACGACACAACTCCGCACCGATCGAACCACCACCACCCGTGACGAGCACACGTTTGCCGGAAAGGCCGGTGCGAATCGCGGTCCAGTCGAGCGTGACCGGATCACGCCCGAGCAGATCCTCGATCGCGACTTCCTTGAGTTCGTTGAAGCTCGAACGCCCCGCCACGACATCGTGCAGTCGCGGCACGGTGCGGAA
>JAYVTP010000103.1:0-11855 GCA_043788685.1 Pseudolysobacter sp.
ATTTTCCGAAGTGCGCGCCGAATTCCTCAAGCCGCTTTACGATTTCCATTCGTTCAAGATTTTGCCGCGCCTCGGCAAGCTGTTCGCCAACGATGCCGATAGTTATCAATATCTCGCCGAGTCGATCCGCAAACATCCCAATCAAGCGCTGCTGAAAAGCATGCTCGAACAAGCCGGATTCGCGCGCGTGGATGTGCGCAATCTTTCGGCGGGGATCGTCGCGATTCACCGCGGGTATCGGGTGTAGTTTCCTTCACGTATTAACTGTCGTCTATCTCGTCGGCGTCGGCTGTCGCATCGAAAGCTTTTCCTTGCCTAACTTCCAATCCCTCTCTGTAGAGCATTGGAACTTTCCAGCTTTTTTTTAGCTCCTCTAAGAACCCGACCTCCTTAAGTAAGAGTATCGCGTTCTCCAGATCTTGGCCTTGCAAGGAAAGTATGGATGCTAAGCTGGACTTGTCCTGCTCGGCTTTGGCTCTCCGAAATTTCCGAATAAGATTAGCAATCTCGGGCCCAGCTTCTGCAAGCAAGGTATCCTCAACCCGTCGCTCGCTCAGCTTTCGCAGAGCTTTTTTAATTGACTCCGCCTCAATTAATGGTTGATCCGTTGCGAATGTCCTAGGATTGCAAGCTTCCGTTTTTAACTGCTCCTCGCGAGCCATCATCGTAATATCAATCAAGTTTCGAGGCGGTTTTACATCATTTCCATCTCGAATTCGGGTCACGATCCAATTCCATGAAGATGGCTTTCGTTCTGCTTGATCGACCTTTGGCGGAAATAGTTTGTAGAAAAGCTGTTCGTCGGACAATAAGAATGCGTCCAAACTTTTTATGACCTCGGCATTATCGCGGACTCTTCTGCACAACAAATTCAATAAATCGGCTTCACCCCAGATTATTTCTATCTTGCGGGCATTGATATGAGTCAGGTTAACAAATCCGTTTCCAACAATTCGACGGAACAGGTCCCGGCGAACAAAAATTTTTAGTCTGAAGTTTTTGAAATCTAGCAGATCAAGATATGTTCGGAATAGTGCGCGAAGTGCTGGTACCTCGACCGCGGGAAATCCCTGAAATGCCTCGTCCAATCTATCTAGAGCGATCCAGGCCGATAAGTCAATTTCCCCAGGGCAAACATCGAGAGTACGAAGTGCCTCTTCGTGTCTAATTTCTCTCAAAGAAGTTGTATTCTTATTCCCATCATTGGCTTCAGTAAAGGATACTTTTGGTGTGATAATGGGAATTCCGGTCTCGGACATTGTTATTTTAATTTCCGCAGAGCTAGGTTTTCTTGAGAAAAAACTGATAATTCGTCCGAATATACTTTCAGGCTTATTGTCTTGTGATCGTAGTCCGGTTTCGCGTAAGATTTCGCTAAGCCGTTTAAAATTTGAACTAGTATCTTCACCAAAAATCTCTAGCAGCCAATTGCCTGCTAGTGAAAGAACATACGTCTTCCAAACGCTTACATATTGCCCTTCGCTTAATATCTCTTCCAGAACTAGTTGTTGGAAAATCGGATTACCTGCGGGGTTGAATCCTGCGATAATTTCAACTCGACTTAATTGCGGAATGGTACGGTGGCGCTTCTGAATTATCCTGTACAAAGCCGTCTTGCCAGTCCCTTTGTCTCCAGCAACAATATCTATTTTTCCTTCCACTAAAGAATGGAAAGCCTCATTTTCAACGAAATATTTCTCTAGAGCCTCATCAAATTCGGCTACCGAATTTCCCAGATCTAAAGCTCGCAAAATGCTCTTCATATTTTTCTCGCCAACAAATGTTTTGGATAGTTAGACACAGCCAAACGTATCTTAGGAGTTTATATCAATAATAGAGGTGCCGGCATACCTGCTCATGCTCATGACAAACAAAAATTTCATACTGTGATTCATTATTCCAGTGCGATGAGTGAGCGGTGCCTTAGAGGTCTGCCTTCAGGCACAGGCCATGCGCGCACCGAAACTGGCATACTCGGCACTCCATTTCTCTGGTGCCCGCCATGATTTCCCATCGTCGCCTGCTCGCTGGTTTGACCAGCCTTTTGCCGCTGCTGTTTTCGCCGTTTGTATCCGCCGCCGATACGCATTCCTACGCCGAGCCGGGCAAGGTGTTGGTCACCGCGCTCGATCTCGATCTCAATGTGGCGATGGATAAACATGTATTGTCCGGTCACGCCGATCTGAGTCTGGACTGGAAAGACAAATCCGCGCACGAACTCGTGCTCGATACGCGCGATTTGTCGATCGAGCAGGTCGATCTGCTCGATGCCAAGGGCAAGGCCGATTCGCTGGGGTTCGAACTCAGTGCTGCCGATCCGATCCTTGGTTCCGCGCTGCATATTGCGATGCCGAAACAGGGCGCGAAAGTTCGCATCACCTACCACACCTCACCGGATGCATCGGGCTTGCAATGGCTGGATGCGCTGCAGACCGCGGGCAAGAAACATCCGTTCCTGTTCTCACAATCCGAGGCCATCCACGCGCGCTCGTGGGTGCCACTGCAGGATTCGCCCGCAGTGCGTTTTACCTACACCGCGCACATCCGCACGCCGAAAGAATTGCGCGCCGCGATGAGTGCCGACAACGACATCAATCATGCGCTCGACGGCGATTTCAAGTTCAGCATGCCGCAGCGCATTCCGTCGTATCTGCTCGCGCTCAGCGTCGGTGACATGGCAGTCGAGGCGACTGGGCCGCGCAGCGCGATCTTTGCTGATCCGGGCGTGGTAAAAGCCGCCGCGACCGAGTTTTCGGATACCGAAAAAATGATCGCGACCGCCGAAAAGTTGTTCGGCGCGTATCGCTGGGGTCGTTACGATATTCTCGTATTGCCACCGAGCTTTCCGTTCGGCGGCATGGAAAATCCGCGCCTGACCTTCGCCACGCCGACCGTGCTCGCTGGCGACAAGAGTCTGGTGTCGCTGGTCGCGCATGAACTCGCGCATTCGTGGTCGGGCAATCTCGTGACCAACGCGAGTTGGGACAACATCTGGCTCAACGAAGGGTTCACCACCTACGTGCAAGGCCGCATCGTCGAGGCGATCTATGGCCGCGATCAGGATCTCATGGAATTCCAGCTCAGCACCGATGCCTTGCGGCGCAATTTTGCCGACGACCCGAAACTCGATCAGCACCTTGTGCCCGATCTCAAAGGCCTCGATCCCGATGATGGTTTGAGCGATGTGCCGTACACCAAGGGCGACTGGTTTTTGCGGTTCCTCGAAGCGCGATTCGGGCGTGAAGTGTTCGATCCGTTTATCCGTGGTTATTTCGATCACTTCGCATTTCAGAGCATCACCACGCCGCAGTTCGTCGATTACCTCAAGGCCAATCTGCTCGACAAGAATCCGGGCAAGGTCAGCATGGATGAAGTCAACGAGTGGCTGCAAGGCGTCGGCATTCCGAAAACCGCGCCGGACCTGCAGGCGCCGCGCTTCAAGATCGTTGCGACGAATCGCGACAAGTGGCTGGCCGGCACGCTCGATGCGAAAGCGCTGAACGGCAAGAAATACTCGACCCAGGAATGGGAATATTTCCTCGACTCGCTGCCGCCGAAGCTCAGCCTCGCGCAAATGCAACAACTCGACGCCGCCTACGATCTCACCCACACCGGCAACGCGCCGATCGGCTTCCGCTGGTATCTGCACGCGATTCGCAGCAACTACACCGCGGCCTACACCGCGATGCAGGCGCACATGATCCGCATCGGCCGGCGCATCCTGATCGTGCCGCTGTATGTCGAGCTCGCAAAGACACCGGATGGACTCGCGCTCGCGCGCAAGATCTACGCCGAAGCCAAGCCGGGATATCACCCGCTGACGCGCGCATCGGTGGAAAAAGCATTGAGCGATACCAAGCGTTGATCCTGTGAAACGCTGATCCGTGGAACTTGCTCGTTGCGTCGACGCCATGAATGTTTGGTGCCGATGCAGCGAGCGATGATCGCGAACAGGTTCTGACAAACGAGCGGAGAGTGCGATGCGTCTGTTTCTCGCGATTCTGGGTTTGAGCGTGTCGGTCGGCAGCGCCGTGGCGGCGCCGCAAAAACCTGCCGCAGCGGCGAATGCGATAAACACGGGCAGCGAATCGCCATCGCGCGAACATGTTTTGCTCGCGGCGCTGGCCGATGCCCCGAGCGCGGATGAGTTGCGCGCCACGATCACCAAACTGGTCGGCTTCGGAACACGCAATACACTCTCTGATACCCAATCCCAAATACGCGGCATCGGTGCGGCGCGACGCTGGGTGAAGTCGCGTTTCGCGGAGATATCGAAGGACTGCAGCGGCTGCCTGCAACTGGTCACGCCGTCGCAAAGTTTCACCGGCAAACGTATTCCGCAACCGATCGAAGTGATGGATATCGTCGCGATCCAGCGCGGCACGGCCGAACCGAATCGCGTCATCATCATCACCGGTCATCTCGATTCGCGTGTCACCGACGTGATGGATATCGAGCACGATGCGCCAGGTGCGAACGACGATGCCTCGGGTGTTGCTGCATTGATCGAATCGGCGCGTATTCTGAGCAAGCACAAATTTCGCGCGACGCTGGTATTCGCCGCGTTGTCGGGCGAGGAACAAGGCCTGTATGGCGGCAAGGTGCTAGCCGATTTCGCCAAGGCACAAGGCTGGCAAGTGCAGGCCGATCTCAACAACGACATCGTCGGCAACACGCGCGGCCAAGATGGCGTGATCGACACGACCACGGTGCGTATTTTTTCCGAAGGCACCAAGAGCAACGAGACGTTGGAGCAGGCTAAATACCGGCGTTATCACGGTGGCGAAGTCGATTCGCCGTCGCGCAATATCGCGCGCTACATGGCCGATCTGGCGGATCGTTACCTGACCAACTTCAAGGTGCGGCTGGTGTATCGCACCGATCGTTATGGTCGCGGCGGCGATCAGGTATCGTTCCTCGAAGCGGGTTATCCGGCGGTGCGAGTGACCGAGGGCCACGAGAATTACACGCGCCAGCATCAGGATCTGCGCACCGAAAACGGCATCGTTTATGGCGATATGATCGACGGTGTCGATTTCGCCTATCTCGCCCATGTCACTGCGTTGAATGCGATCACGCTGGCGGCGATGGCATCGGCACCGGTTGTACCGACCGGCATCGATACGACGGGCGCGGTCGAATCGGATACGACGGTTAAATGGAATGCGGTCGATGGCGCGACCGGCTATCGCATATGGTGGCGCGACACGATTGCAGCGCAATGGCAGCACAGTCGCTACGTCAGCGGCGCGACGAATATAGTGTTGAAAAATATCGTGATCGACGACTGGTTTTTCGGCGTGAGCGCCGTGTCGGCGGACGGTTATGAAAGCCCGATCGCGTATCCGGGCGACGCCGGCAGTTTCTGAATTTCGCCACTCACGCAAACGACTTGGAAAAATAAAATGCGCTGGCTGAAATTGCTGATCTGGTCGTTGTTCATCGGCGTCGTGGTACTCGCGCTGACGCTGTTTTCACTATACGAATTCGCGCCCGGCACACTGTTCAAATGGCAGGGCATGGCGCAGTCGATAATGGCCGGATTGCACAAGCAGCACATCAAGATCGGCGATCACGACTGGACGTATCTCGAAGGCGGCGAAGGGCCGCCGGTCTTGCTGCTGCATGGTTTCGACGCGAACAGTAACGTCTGGGTCGGCTTCGCCCGCCAGTTGCTGCCGAACTATCATGTCGTGATTCCCGATCTGCCCGGCTGGGGCGAATCGACACGGCTCGACAGCGCCGATTACGGCATCGCCGCGCAATCCGCGCGGCTCAGCGAATTTGTCACCGCGCTGAAACTGCCGCCGGTAAACATCGCTGGTAACTCGATGGGCGGACACATCGCCGGCATCTTCGCCGCGCGTTATCCACAACAGGTCGCGAGCCTGGCCTTGCTCGACAGCGCCGGCGTGCATTTCAAACCGAACGATTTCGCGCGGCGCGTGTACGCCGGCGAAAATCCGTTCAACGTCGATACACCGCAACAACTCGATGCGCTGCTGGCGCTGGTGTTTGCGCATCCACCGCAGATTCCGGCCGGCATCAAGCAGGAAATCGTCGCGCGCAATATCGTCTCGCACGCATTTTTTCAAAAGGTGCTCGATCAGATCGGCAAGGGTGATCTGGCCTTTTTGCTGGAAAACGAACTCGGCAAAATCCAGGCGCCGACGCTGATCATCTGGTGCCGCGCCGATCAACTGCTCGACGTGTCATCAGTCGAGGTATTGCAGAAAGGTCTGGCCCATTCACAGACCGAATTGTTCGAGGGCTGCGGGCATGTGCCGATGATGGAATTGCCGCAGGCGACGGGGCATCGTTATCGCAGTTTTCTGCAGGGCGGCGCCAATCCGGTCAACAGCGCGCCGCAACGCTGAACGATACTATCGGCTTCACCGGGCGCCGCAAATGCGCTCAATGAAATTCCATGCCGTTGCGAAAAATGATGTCGGTATTGCCCGATTCGATCGCGCCGAGATCGACCAATCCGCTCAACGTGCGCAGATAACCTTTGCCGCGTTGATCGGTGCTCGTGCCGCTGACAATTTGCGCGACACTGCCGGCACCAATTACCGGACTTCCGAGTAGCGGCAGGTGACTCATATCCGGTCCACCGTGTTGCGCCAGCGCCGATAATTTCGGATCGGCGCGCAACGCGAAGTGCGTGCCGTTCGTGCCATCACACGCGTTCGCTGCGCTCGCATCGGTCTGCAGTAGACTCGTGGCATTCGCGGTGATCGTGCCGCCGTCGTTGTAACAATCGCTGCTGCCGGTATTGCTGCCGACGATGCTGTTGCTCAGGCTGATCTTGCCGATGGTGGTGCCGTTCGGATCGACGAATGAACCGATGTCGACGCCCGCGCTGCGTGGCGCCGTGTTCGCCGCGATCGTGACATTGCTCAGGCTCACGCCGGCCGCCGCATCGCCAAGGCCGCCGCCGCGAACGCCGGCATGGTTGGTCGAAATCGTGCTGTTGTTGATGCTTAAAGTCACCGGTCCGTTGACGCCCACGCCGCCCGCAGAATCGGCCGAGGTATTGTTGTAGATCGCGCTGTCGCTGATGCTCGATGGGCTCGCCGAAAATCCGGTTTCGCTACCGATGCCGATACCGCCGGCGTTACCTGAGGCGAGATTCGCGGCGCGCACGCTCGGCACGCTGCAGATGTTGTTGGCGATACGGCTGCGACGGATATCCACGTTCGTGGCGAGCGCCGCGATACCACCACCGCCGGTACCTGCGGCGGTATTGTTCTCGATGATCGAATCCTGGATCGACACCGAGACGCAGATGTAACAACCGATGCCGCCACCGCCGCTGATAAAGCCCGGATCGACATTCCCTGGCGCTTGCTGATTGCCGTTGATGCTGGAACTTTGCACGCTCAGATAGCCGATCTCCATCGCCACGCCGCCGCCGTAAAAAACTGCCGAGTTGTTGCTGATCTGGCTGTTGATGATATTCAAGGTGCCAAGTGCGAGGATGCCGCCGCCGGAACCGGTCGCGGTGTTGTTGTTCAGCGTGACGTTGTTCAAGGTCAGCGTGGTATCGATGCCGACACCGTTGGCGTAGCCGTAGGAAAAAATCCCGCCACCGAGGCCGCCATTGTTACCGCTGGAGTCCGTCACCGCGACGATCTTGCCGTTGCGCAAGGTCAGATCATTGAGTTGCACGGTAATGTGTTGCGTGCCGCTGAGGTTGCTGCCGTCGATCTGCATCAGGCGAAAATTCGGCGTGCCGGCGGCGCTCGAGCGCTCGATGATCGCGTTGTTGCCGTTGACGATCAGCGTGCGCGCGCTGTTGTAGATCGGCAGCGCGTTGCCGAGCGTATCGGTGCCGTACGCGGTCGGCGCCGTGATGGTGTAAAGACAGCCGGCGGGCAGGTTGACGGTGTTGTCCTGCGCGTTGCCGTTGACCGTGCCGAGTACGCTGAACAACGATGCATTGCTGCAGGTCGGATTGAAAATTGCCGCTTGCGAATGCGGCGCGCAGAAAAATCCGGCGATGGCGGTCAGCGATAATGCGTTGCGGTAAAGACGTTGCTGCATGAGTCAGTTTCCTGCAAAAAAAGAATAAGAAATTCAGAGCTGAAACGCCGCTCGATAAACGCGGACGTATGTCGTGATCAGATCAGGATCAGTGTTGGCCGACGCCGCTGAGTTGCGTCCAGTTCTGGTTCGAGCCGACGTTCGGATTGAAGCTCGGGTCACTGGTGTTCTGGTAGTGACCGTTGCCGTCGCTCCAGTGATACGTGTCGTTGTAGGAATGCGCTGACTGGCCGGTACTCGACGACGGATCGTTCATGCGCTCGGTGCCGCGCACATAATCATCGAACGTAAAACCATCGCCGCCGGACGATGGCGATGCCGCCGCTGCGCTGCGTGCGTTCGATGCCATGCGATTGGCGTCCATCGCATTCACCATCGCATCGTTTTGGCGTGATATCGCCTTGCTGCGCTGGCCGGCCGCAGCGATCTGCGCATAGTTGTTGGCCGCATTGCGATTGAAGTTCTGCATGATCTGCGTGATCACGTTCTTGCGTGCGTTCTGCCATGCCGGATTTGGAATCGCCGACGCCACGATGTGATTCAGCACCGGATAGACGTTTTCCAGCGTGCCGTGACGCGCGCCCATCGAGTGCACGAGAAACAGGCCGCGATGGTATTCCCACATGCGTCCGACCGGCGAATCCGACGGGATGTTTTCCTGCGCGCCGAGAAAGCCGTAGAAATCCTCGTCGACCGCTTCGCCGTTTTCTTCGTAGCGGATTCGTACCAGCAACGAATCGCCTTTGGCCTGCTGATGTGCCATCGATTGCGCCAGATTCGGGATCGCTTTCGCGCCGACAATCTGCAGATTCTTCTTGCTGCCGCGATACGTACCGATCACGAAACGGCGCATCGCCTCCTCGATCGTGATGTTCGGATAATGAATCAGACCGAATGTGCGCGCACCGTTTTGCTGGCGCGTGTTGACACTGAGCCATGAGAAAATCTCGATCGGAAAATTCTCCACCCACGCCGAATGATCGGGTGCTTCGAAACGCGAGTGGCCGCGTGTCGGATTGTTGCCGTTGTTCATGTCCCAATCGATGCTGGATTGCGTCTTCCAACCCTGCGGCACCGCCAGCGTCGCGGCGATCATGCCGTTCATGCGCGGATCGAGGATGTCGTAGCGCACGAAATGGATGTCGCTCGGTGGACTATCAGCCGACGAATTCTTGGCGAGGTTTTGGTCGGCGGCATTCTGACTCGACACGCCCGCCGCGGCATGTGGCGAATCGGTCGCGGCCTGCGCCGGACTGTCGATGCCGCAACCTGCCAGCAGCAGGCTCGTTAGTACACTGAGGACCGGTAAAAGAAAACGGGTAGCGCGCATGGGCTTGGCTCCGAATCAGGAAGAAACCGCCGCGCGCTGGATTGGCAAATCACGCGAATTTCGCCGGCTTATAAGCTTGTTGCGTAGAAATGCGCCGATTAGTCTCATCGCGTATTGCGGGCTTGGATACAGCGCGCAGCGACAGCGCAAAAACTGCCTGACTCGACGGCACATGCGGCACGGACGTAACATCGCTGCATCCCGACAATGAGGTCGACCGGAGGCAACGTGGAAGATCAGGCTGCTGCGCCGATCACGGCTTTGCTGCAACGTTGGCATGAGGGCGATGCCGATGCCGGCGACGCCTTGTTGCCGATGGTGTACGCGCAGTTGCGCGCGATCGCGCGGCGCCAGCTTGGTGCCGAACGCATCGGCCACACGCTCGTGCCGACCGAGCTCGTGCACGAGGCGTATCTCAAACTCAGCGATGGACAGCGCCCCGATAGCGCCAATCGCGTACATTTTTTTGCGCTCGCCGCACGTGCGATGCGCCAGGTTCTGGTTGACCACGAACGCCATCGTCGCGCCGACAAACGTGATGGTGGCGAACGCGTGACGTTGTCGTCATTGAATGTCGCCGATCCGCAGCAGAACATGGATTTGCTCGCGCTCGATGAAGCCTTGAACGCGCTAGAAGCATTCGATGCACGCAAGGCGCGCGTGATCGAATTGCGCGTGTTCGCCGGGCTGGATTTCGCCGAAGTCGCCGAGGTGCTGGATATTTCGCGCGCGACCTTGGCGCGTGATTTTCGCGTCGCGCGCGCGTGGTTGTACCGCGCGCTGGATCTGCCGATCCCCGCACTCGATCCATGAACGACGCCCATCGCGCGATGTCTGTGTTCGAGCAGGCGCTGGAGCTGGAGCCGGTCGCACGCGCCGATTTTCTCGATAGCGAATGCGCCGGCAACAACGCCTTGCGCGACGAGATCGAGGCGCTGTTGCGCGCCGATGCCGCGTCCACGGATTTCCTCGCGCAGCCGCTCACTGGCACCGCTGATCGCAGCGGCGAACGGCTCGGTTCGTATCGCCTGCTGCAATTGATCGGCAGCGGTGGCATGGGCAGCGTGTATCGTGCCGAACGTGCCGATGGCGCGTATAGCAAACCGGTCGCGATCAAGTTGCTGCTGTATGACGCCGGTGATTTGCGCACGCGCTTTGCGCTCGAACAACGCATTCTCGGTGCGCTCAGCCACGCGCATATCGCCAGCCTGCTGGACGTCGGCAACGACCAGAACGGCGCGCCGTATCTGGTGATGGAATACGTCGAGGGTGCGCCGATTACGGTATATGCCCGAAAGCACGCGCTGGACGTGCGCACGCGGTTGCAACTGTTCCTGAAAATCCTCGATGCGGTGCAGACCGCGCACGGCCAGTTGGTCGTGCATCGCGATATCAAACCGAGCAACGTGCTCGTCGATATTCACGGCGAACCCAAGCTGCTGGATTTCGGCATCGCAAAACTCATCGGCGACAGCGTACCCAGCACTACGCGCACCGGCCTCGGCCCGCTGACGCCGGAATACGCCAGCCCCGAACAAGTGCGTGGCGAACCGCTCGGCACGGCCTCGGATATCTATTCGCTCGGCGTGCTGCTGTTCGAACTCGTGACTGGCGGGCGACCATATCGCATCACCGATACACGCCCGAGTGCGATCGAGCGTGTGGTCTGCGAATTCGATCCGCCGCGACCGAGCACGCAGATGCAAACACGCCAGCTCGGCGGCAGCGCGCGCGATCTCGATGCAGTGATTCTCAAGGCGCTGGCGAAACTGCCGACGCGACGTTACGCCTTGTGCGCCACCTTCGCCGAAGACCTGCGTCGCTGGCTCGATGGCGAAGAAGTGCTGGCGCGGCAACCGCCTTGGAGCGAGCGCACCGCGCGGATTTTGCGTCGTTACAAACTCGCGGTTTCGGTCGCGATGGCGGCGACTTTGGCGATACTGATCGGCAGCGCATTCGCGTTGTGGCAGGCGCGCGAGGCGAGCATCGCGCGCGATCGCGCCGAGCGCATCAATGTGTTCCTGCAGGACATGCTCGGCGCGACCGATCACGGTAATCTGGGCCGCAACGCCAAACTCGGCGATATTCTCGATACTGCGCGGCGTAACGCCGATCACGTGCTGGTGAACGATCCGCCGACACGCATCGCGACCGAGCTGACCTTGGCGAAAACCTACGTCACGCTGGGCGATCTCGATAGCGCGCGAGAAACGGCGCAGTCCGCACTGACGCTCGCCGAGCAAAACAATCTGGACGAAGCCGCACTGGAAACGCGCATCGTGCTTGGCTACATCCTCGCCCATCGCGGCGATTTTACTGAGGCAGAAACCGTGCTCGTCAGCGCGCGCGCGCAAGCGCTTAAAACCGGTACGCCACGCCAGCGCGGCGACAGCGCGGCGCAACTCGGGTTTCTCGAAACGCGTCGCGACAATGCCGCGGCGGCGCAGCGCTGGCTCGAAACCGCGCTGGACGAAACGCC
>JAYVTP010000104.1:0-5765 GCA_043788685.1 Pseudolysobacter sp.
TGCAGGTTTTTCTCGACTACGCCCACAATGCCGAAGGCTTGCGCGGATTGCTCGACGTGGCGACACGGCAGCGCGGCAGTTCGCGATTATTGTTGGTGCTGGGACAAGCCGGCAATCGCGAAGACAAGGAGATTCGCGAGCTCGCACAAGTCGCGGCGAGCTTTCATCCCGACCATATCGTGCTCAAGGATATCGACGGCATGTTGCGTGGCCGCGCGGCCGGCGAAGTTGCGACGATCCTGCGCGATGAACTTGAGCATGCCGGTGTGTCGGCGGATGCGATGATCGAATGCCTGGACGAGTTCACCGCCGCGTGCGGTGCACTCGCGGCGGCACGTGCCAATGATGTGCTGGTATTGCCGATTCATGGCAGCGGCGCACGCAATGACGTGGTCGCTTTGCTGGATCAATTGCTTGCTACAGGTTGGCAGCCAGGGACGGGTTTGCCGACGGCGTAAAGATCGTTTTAGTGGTGATTGAGCGGGTCAGAAGTCTTCGTTTTCCGCATCTTCATCGATCTCGCGCACCGGATGTTTGCCGAGCTTGCGCTGCAACGTGCGGCGATGTAGGCCGAGTCGTCGCGCGGCTGCCGAAATATTGCCGCCGCATTCGCTGAGTACGCGCTGGATGTGTTCCCACTCCAGTCGTCGCAGTGGTTGTGCGCCTTCCGGCACACGCGTGGTCGCATCGACGGCAGATGATTCGCTTTTCCCGCGCAACGCGAGTGTCACCGCATCGGCGTCCACGGGTTTTGCGAGATAGTCGTGCGCGCCGCGCTTGATCGCCTCGACCGCGGTGGCAATGCTGGCGTAACCGGTCAGCAGCAGAATGCGCAGATCAGGCGCAACGGTGAGCAGTTGCGGGATCAATGCCAGTCCGTTTTCCACACCGAGTTTGAGATCGAGTACGACGTGTACCGGTGCTTCGCTGCGGCATAACGCGAGTGCGGTTTCGCCGTCCTGCGCCATGCGCACGGTGAATCCGCGCTGGGCCAAAGCGCGCGCCATGACACGCAGAAAAACCGCGTCGTCATCAATCAGCAAAACCGAATCGGTCATTGTCAGCGTGTGGTGGGTTGGAAAATTCATCGGCGATTTTCGACCGAACGCAGTGGCAGGCGCAAGGAGGTTTCGCTGCCGCCACCGACGGCTGCGTGCACGCTGAGTTCGCCGTTCAAGCGCTCGGCGGTGGCATGGGTCAGTGCCAGTCCCAAACCGAGGCCGTTGCGTTTGCTGCTGTAAAAATCGTGGCCGGCGGCGGCGAGGATATCCGCTGCCAGGCCGATGCCGTAATCGCGGATGCGCAATTCGAGAATGCGCGCGTGACCACTGACCACGAGATCCACATGTGCACTCGATTGTTGCTGCGAAGCATCGGCGGCATTGTTGAGCAGGTTGATCAGCGCATGCCGCAATCCCGGCAAGATACTCAGGCGGGTTGTTGCGATCTCGGCGGCGATATCGATCTGCAGTTCAATCTCGGGCCGCAGCAAGCGGAACCGTTCCGCGCAGCCAGCGATGAATTCTTCGAGCTGCAGGATTTCCGGCGTGTCGGCAAGTTGCGCGCTGCCGACCGCGACAAGCTCGCGCAGGATGTCACGGCAACGGTCGGCCTGGCTCTGCAATACATCAAGATCGTCGCCGAGCGTGGCGGCATCGACCGGCGCACGGCGCAGCTCGCCGAGCAGCGTGCGGATTGTCGATAGCGGTGTGTTGAGTTCGTGCGCGGCACCGGCGGCCTGGGTCGCGATCGCCAGAATGCCTTCGTCGCGCAGGGCGCGTTCGCGTTCGCGCTGCATCTGGGTTTGCTGCTGGCGCAAGGCGCGCGCGAGGCGCCAGATAAACAGTCCGAGCAGAAATCCGGTGATCGCAAAATTGGTCGCCATGCCGAGCACGTGCAGGCCGAAATCGGCATGCATATCGTGTTCGTACATACTCGGCAAACTGAAGTGAGACAACATCAGCGTCGCATAAATGATGCCGGCGAACAGCGCGATCGCAATCAGATAACGCGCCGCGAGCGTGGTCGCGGCAAGTGCGATCGGCATCACCAGCAGTGAGATGAACGGATTGGTCGAACCGCCGGTCAGGTATAGCAGATACGCCAGCACGCCCATGTCGACGACAAAATGAGCGAACACTTCAAACTCACTGACCGGCCAGGTTCGGCGCATGCGCCACAGCACAAATACCTCGAACAGCAGCAGCGCGGCAATACCGCGCCACAACGCATTTTCCGGGATGGGCAATAGCAGCCAATGCGCAACGAAGGTCACGGTCAACGCCTGGCCGACGATGGCGCACAGTCGTAGCCATGCAAGGCTGGCCAACAATTCAGTTGGCCCGAGATGCAGATACGACGCCGGAAAATGTTTCGACAGGGGCATGGTCAACGTATGGCGATTGGGTGCGTTCATCATACAGCTGCCTGTACAAGTCTTTGCAGCAGATTTACTCGTCGCTACCGCAAAGGAGACTCGTGTGACATACCGTGCCACAGGTAATGCCAAGCGGCGTTTGTACGGCGCAATTGCAACGTTGGCCGATGTGTCAGCAGTCTTTTTTGCATTCTCTTTTTTTCATCGCACCAGGCAAAAGACGGAACCCGATATGCATGCCGCGAGCATCGCCTACACCCGTGCGCCGCAGCTCGAACTGCATGCGTTGAGCAAGGCATATCCGTCGCATGCCGCCGCAGCGGTGTCGGCATTGCGCGGCGTGACCTTGACGATTCGGCGTGGCGAATTTGTCTCCATTCTTGGGCCTGCCGGCTGTGGTAAATCGACCTTGCTGAATTTGCTCGGCTGTCTCGAGCCGGCGAGTTCGGGCCGATATTTTTGCGACGGCCAGAATGTCGCGAGTCTGGATGCGGTCGGTCGCGCGCGGCTGCGTCAGCAAAAATTCGGTTTCATCTTCCGCTCGTTCCATTTGTTGCCGCGTTTGAATGTGCTCGAAAACGTCATGCTGCCGCTCGCCTGCAGCACGTTGTCGCGCACACGGCAGCGCGAAATGGCGCACGCGGTTCTGCGCGAAATCGACATCGCGGATTGCGCGTCGCACAAGCCGGTGGATCTGTGTAACGGCTTGCAACAACGTATTGCGATTGCGCGCGCGTTGATCAACGACGCCCCGATCCTGCTCGCCGACGAACCCACCGGTGCGCTCGATCCTACCGCCGCCGCTGAAATTCTGGGCTTGTTGCAGCGCCTGCGCGAGCACCGTCACACGTTGGTGCTGATGACCGAGAACGCCGATGTCGCGGCGCATGCCGACTGTCATTTTTTCATGCGCGATGGCCGTCTGTATGCGCCCCATGCAGCGCAAATTTGGCAGGCGCGCGCATGAATCTGCACGACACATTCGCTACCGCGTGGCAGGCAATCTGCCGGCAGCCGTATGTCGGTGTCCAGGCTTTTTTCGGACTGGCGATCGGCACAGCCGCGCTGCTGGGAGTACTCGCAATTGGGCAGGTCAGTATTGTCGTCAACAACGCGCATTCGTTAGTAACGAGTCGTCTCGAAATTTTCTCAGCGAACATCTACGCGCCTGCCGCGATCTCCGATGCCGCACAACCCGCGACGTTGACCACCGAAGATGTTGCGGCGATTCGCAAGCTCGATGGTGTAAGTTCCGCTGCGGCGAGTCTGGTGCAATTCAGCAGATTGAACTACGCGGGCTCGTCGTTGCCGGTCAGTGTTTATGCGGTCGACGCGGATTATTTTGCGGCCCACGGTTGGGCGCTTGCGGGTGTCTTCAGTGCACAGGTTTTCAGCGACGCAAACAGAGCCGACGCAAACAGAGCCGCAATGCTCGGCTCCAGTTTGAGCGCCAGAGTTTTTGCCGAGGCTGATCCAGCCGGCAAAACGATCCAGCTCGGCGACGCGAATTTCCACGTCAGCGGTGTAGTTTCTGGCAACGATGCGAGTACGTTTTTTGGCGACTATGCGACCGCAATATTTATCCCGTTGCCGACGGCGCGGAGTGTATTTGCCCGTAGCAATGAGTTGGCTGGCGATGTGATCGGACAGATTTCCGTGCGCATTGTCCCCGGCGTGGACGCGGCTTCGCTGCAGCAACAAATCCGCAGCGTGTTGCGACAGCAACATACGCTTGCCAGAAATGAACAGGATGATTTTCAATTGCGTGATTTTTCGGCACTGGACGGCACGAACCAGCATTCGCCAGTGTGGTCGACACGGATGCTGCTCGATATCGCGATGATCGCGTTGCTGCTCGGCGGCGCCGCGCTGTCACGAATCATGCTGCTGTCGGTGGACGATCGCGCACGCGAAATCGGTTTGCGTATCGCCACTGGCGCCGGCCCACGGGCGATTCAATCGCGCTTTCTCGCCGAGTCGATGCTGATCGCGGTGGCTGCCGGAATCTTCGGCATGCTGCTCGCTGGGATGTTGGCATTCTGGCTGGAACAAACCACCGATCACCGTCTGCATTTGAGTGCCGTCACGATGCTGACCATGATCATCCTCGCCTGCGCGATCGGCGCATTATGCGGCCTGCTACCGGCCAACAAGGCCGCGCGATTGAATCCTGCTGTAGCCTTGCGCGACGGATAGTTTGTTGCCGCGCATTGAAGAGCACCTCGGCGCTCATTTCGGCTTGCACAAAGCGGTGCGTGTCAATGCCGTGAGACAGCGGCGGATCGGAATTTAGTGAGTTTTCTTGGTGTCGGTGTCCTTGTTTAGCGGCGGGTTGATGTAGACCTTGTCGGGTACGATCGGCGGCAGTGGCGGCTTGCCCTTGAAGCGTTTCGGATGCAGAGCAAAGGCCTCGTTTAAAGTCAGCGCTCGTGCCGTGCATCGCGGCGGCACGGCCGCGATGCACGGCGGCGGGCGTCTTCAGGCCGATGCCACTGTGCCGGTGGCGATGGTTGTAATGCTCGAAGAACGGCGTGAGTACAGCGCGGCCGTGGTCAAGGCTGTCGAACCGGTCGGGGAACGTCGGCGAATACTTCAGCGTTTTGAACAGGCTCTCGCTGAAGGGGTTGTCGTTGCTTTGCTGCGGCCGGCCGAAGCGGGCCTCGATACCCAGGTCGGTGAGTTTTTCGGCCAGGGTCCTGGGTCGCATCGGCGACCCCCGATCCGAATGCAGTGTGACTTGGTCGGCAGGAAGGTCTTCGCGCACCGCGATTTGTTCGACGAAGTCGCGAGCCAGCGCGCCGGTCTCGCGGGTGCTGAGCATCCAGCCCACGACATAACAGCTGAAGATGTCGACGACGACATACAGATAGAGGTACGTCCACTTCGCCGTCGTCTTGAGTTTGGTGATATCCCAAGACCAGACGTCGTTGGGCGCCTGGGCGCTGTCGGGAGCGATGGACGATCAGAAGTTGCTGCTTGAGTAGTACGGATTCGGCGACGACGGCGCGGGCACCGCCGGGTCGGACACGTTTTGCGACGGTGACAAACAGGTGAATGACGAGAAGCAACAGATCGCGCATATGCCGAACATAGTGAGGCACGCAGGCTTTCGCAAGACTGCACAAATCGAACTGCGCAGGCTATGATTTACGAATTCGCCAGGGACAGGCTATTATGGCGGTTAGGGGGGCCGCCTTTCAGAAGAAACGTGATGCGCGAACATCCCAAGGGTAAAAAGGGGACGGAAATAGTCACGTGCGGTCGGTAGCGTCCGCTTCCTTTTTGCGCAATATCTGATTGCTATTACCGGAGTTTTGTATGTTGAAGTCACTTAAACGCTTTATGCTCGCCGCTTTCGCTTTATTGGTTCTGACGGCACAAGATGGCA
>JAYVTP010000105.1:0-3086 GCA_043788685.1 Pseudolysobacter sp.
AATACCGCGACATAGACATCGCCTTCGTGACGGCGTTTGTCGAGCTCGCGCAACTCGGCTTCGAGCTGGCTGGTATCGGCGCGCTGTTGTTCGAGGCGCGCGAGGCGTTCGTCGATTTCGGGCCGGGTCGGTGCGCTCACGGGCTTGTGTTTTCGCACTTGTGGATACAGCACGCGCCAGCCAAGCCAGATGCCGCCGCCAGTCACCGCCGCGACCAGCAATCCCAGGCTCACACTCAGCCATGTCGGCAGGTCGTTGAGCTCATGCCACAACGCCACTGCGCTGCGCAGCGCGCCGAGTAGCATCCACAACAGCGCGGCCAGCAGCAGGGCCACAATAGCGAAACTCAGCAGGCGCATGCGGCGGTTGGTCGAAGACATGGCAGCATTCTACGCAAATCCGCATAACGCGCAGTAGCCGCCAGTCGACTTCACGGCGTCGCTGGCATGGCGTAACGTGTGCATGTTGCTTCTGGGGGAGAATCGGGTGAGTACGGATAAATACGCTCGATACGGCTCGATCAATCGCAATCACTGCGCGCGCGTTTTTTTTGCAGCGTTGCTGTTCGGTGTGATTGGCATCGGCAACACGTTCGCCGCCGACAGCTTGTTCAGCACGCCGCTGTTCCACAAGTTCGGTGTCGAAGACGGTTTGCCGGCGACACGCACCAGCAAACTTGCGGAGGATCGCGACGGTTTTCTGTGGGTTGGTACTCACGATGGATTGGCGCGTTACGACGGCAGCGGATTTCGCGTCTGGCGACACGATCCGGCCAAACCGGAGTCGCTGTCCGGCAACAGCGTCTCGGCATTGTATGTGGACCGTGCGAATCGGGTCTGGGTCAGCGCCGACGATGTCGGTGTGAATCTACTCGATCTGCCGCGCGACGGCTTCCGTCATTTTCACCACAATGCTGCGGATGCCAACAGCCTGGCCGACAACGATGTCTGGGCGATCGCACAAGACAGCGGGGATGACACGCTGTGGTTCGGCACGGCGAGTACCGGTCTCGATCATCAGCTCGCGGATGGTCGGTTCGCACATCTGCGGCATGCCGATGCCGATGCCAATAGCGTGTCATCCGATACTGTGCTGAGTTTGTATTTCGACGTTCGCGGGCGCTTGTGGATCGGCACCGACAAAGGGGTCGATTTGCGCGAGCGCGACGGTACGTTTCGGCATGTCGATTTTGCGCCGACAGCGGCGTTGCAGGCACGCAGCATCAGCGCGGAAAAAGACGGCAGTGTACTGCTCGGCAGCGACCAAGGCGTGTGGCGCATCGACGCCGATCTGCATCCACGGCAGGAGTTGAGCTCGACCTTGCCGAGCCTGTCCATATTTGCCACGCAGCGCGATGCACAAGGCGACCTGTGGGTTGGCACCAAGCTCGGTTTGAGTCGTCTGCAGGCCGATGGCACGCTCGCCACGTACGCGCCGAATCCCGCGCTCGCCGGCAGTCTGCCGGGCAATCGGGTGTTCGACATGTTGCGCGATCATGAAAACGGATTGTGGTTTGCGCTGACCGATGGCGGCCTCGCGCACCTGCCGCCGCAGTGGCGCAACTTCACCTTGTTTCGTGCCGATCCGAGCGGCGCGCACAGCCTCAGCGGCAATAATTTTGTCGGGCTCGGCAGCGATGCGCAGCACGGCGTGTGGACTGTCAGCGTGAATGGCGGCGTCGATCGTCTGGATGCGCAGGATGGCAAGGTCGAGCATGTGTCGGAGCGTTTGCCGGTCAAGGATTTGCGACCGCTGTCGGTGTTGGCGGATCAACAACACCAGCTCTGGATCGGCCATCGCAACGGCCTCGGGATTTTCGATCTCGACAAAAATACGCTGCAGGCGTTGCCGCTGGATGGCAAACGCGAGGATGCGCTGATGCCCGGCGTTTTCAATATTTTGCTGGCGTGTCCCGAGCAGACGATCTGGGCCAGCGCGCGCGGCGGTGCGTTGCATCGCATCGATGCAAAAACGCGGGCGATCACACGTTTTATTGCCGGTGCCAGCGGATTGGCCAGCGTTGATATCACCGCGTTACGTTGCGATGCGCAGGCAAAACTCTGGCTCGCGCATGCCGAAGGTCTACAGTTTTTCGATAGTGCCAGCCAGCAATTTGTCACACCGAAAGGCGCGCCTTCGCAACGCGTACATGCCTTGAGCTTTGCCGCCGACGGCACGTTGTGGTTGCACACGCTCGGTGCCCTCGAACATTTTCAGATCGATGCGAGTGGCTTGAAATCGCTCGGGCGAATCGACGCCGCCGACGGCTGGCCGGCGGTCGAAGCCGGCGGCATGGTGATCGATGCCGCCGGACAACTCTGGGTAAGCAGCGCGCGCGGGTTATTTCGCATCGATCCACAATCGCGCGCGATTCGCCAGTTCGATATTCGTGATGGCCTGATCAGCACAGAATTCGCCGACGGTGCGTTCGTGCGCACGCCACAGGGCATCTTGTTTGCTGCGAATCTTGCCGGCATCGTCGCCTTCGATCCGGCAAAATTCAGCACCAATCCGATTGCGCCGCCGCTGGTATTGGGCGACATCAGCATCAGTCGTGATGCGCAGCGACTGGCGCTGCCGGCGAGTGATGCGAAAATCGAGTTGAACTGGAATGACCGCGATCTGCGTATCGAGACGCATGCGTTGTCGTTCGCCAATCCGGCGGGCAATCGTTATCAATTCCAACTGGCCGGGTACGATCCGGCGTGGGTCGATAACGGCAGTCGCGGCGTACGCGAATTCGGTCAGTTGCCGGCTGGAAAATACCAGTTGCAGATGCGTGCGGCGAATGCCGATGGCGTATGGAGCGCGGGTTCGACACCGTTGCAGATTGAAGTCAAACGTGCGCCGTGGCTGACGCCTTTTGCGTATGCGGTCTATGCGTTGCTCGGCATTTTATTTCTGCTTGCGGGGTTCCTCAATTATCGGACGCGCGTACATCGGCGGCATCAATTTGCACTGGCCGAGCAGCAACGTCATTGGGCCGAGCAGGCGAGCGCGGCGAAGTCCGGTTTTCTCGCCAACATGGGCCACGAAATTCGCACGCCGATGACCGGTGTGCTCGGCATGACCGAACTTTTATTGCG
>JAYVTP010000106.1:0-8288 GCA_043788685.1 Pseudolysobacter sp.
GTTGCGTATTACGTGAGTGTCGCCGAGCAGTGGCGTTACGCCAATACGCTGGCCGCAGTCACCGCCGAACAACGCCCGCTGTATTTGAGTAGCGCCGGATCTGCCGCAGATGTTTTCACCGCCGGTAGCCTGCAAATAGAAAAATCGGGCAATACGAAACCGGATAGCTATCTGTACGATCCGCTCGATATCAGCAGCGCTGCACGTGATGCGATCGACGTGCCAAACTCGCTGACCGACCAGCGCAGCGTGATCGCCGACAGCGGCAAACAACTCGTCTATCACAGCGCGCCGTTCGAGCACGACACCGACCTCGCCGGATTTTTCCGGTTCTCCGCATGGATGGCGCTGGATCAGCCCGACACCGATTTTCACATCGTCGTATACGAAATCGCCGCCGATGGCAGCAGTGTTTACCTCAGCGACGATCAGATGCGCGCGCGGTATCGCGAAAGCGATCGCAGCGCCAAACTGGTGCCGAAAAATACTGTGCAGAAATACGATTTCGATCACTTCACGTTTGCCGCGCGGCAGATTCGCAAAGGCAGCCGGTTGCGTCTCGTCATCAGCTCGATGAACTCGTTGTTCAGCGAAAAGAATTACAACGCCGGCGGTATCGTTGGCGAAGAAACCGGCAAGGATGCGCGTAGCGTCACGGTCAAGCTGTATCACGATACGCAGTATGCGAGCGTGCTGTATCTACCGATCGCCGCCGCTGATCATCTTGCGCCTGGCGCGGTCGCCAACAGCAAGCCGACGTTCTGATGAATGCCGACGACGCGCATTATGATCTGATCGTGCTTGGCGCCGGTTCGGCCGGCATCGCCACCGCGATGCGTGCGGCGCGTCACGGTGCGCGCGTTGCCTTGATTGAGCGCGATGTGATCGGCGGCACCTGTGTCAATGTCGGTTGCGTACCAAAGAAGGCGATGTGGTTCGCCGCCGAGATGGCCGATCTGCAACCGCAATTGCGCGAGGCTGGATTCGACAGCCAGCCTGGTGCGCTCGACTGGGAACGTTTCATAACGTTGCGCAACGCGTATATCGACAGAATTCACTCCGCTTATCGGCATCGGTTCGCCGATCTGAAAATCGAGTGGATCGCAGCGCAAGCGCGTTTCATCGCGTGCGATGTCATCGATATCGGCATGCGACAATTGCATGCCCCGCACATCGTCATCGCCACTGGCGCAAAGCCGCAGCGCACGGATATTCCGGGCGGTGAACTCGGCATCGATTCCAACGGTTTTTTTGCTCTGCGCGCGGCGCCGAAACGCATTGCAGTGATCGGTGGCGGTTATGTCGCGGCCGAACTTGCCAATATGCTGCATGCGCTCGGCAGCGATGTGGAATTATTCGTCCGCGGCAAACATCTGCTCGCAAATTTCGATCACGAAATCGCCGATCTGCTCGTCGCATCCATGCGCAGTCGCGGCATCATCGTGCATCTGGATACCGGCATCGTCAGCGCTAAGCAAGACGATGGAAAATATCGCGTGAACCTGATCGACCAGACCGTTGCCGAGGGTTTCGACGAATTGCTGTGGGCAATCGGGCGCGAACCGATCACGTACGAACTCGATCTTGATGTGGTCGATGTCGCGCGTGATGCGCGTGGCCATGTCCAGGTTGACGAATGGCAGAATACCAATCAGCCCGGCATCTACGCGCTCGGCGATGTCACGCCGAATATCGCGCTGACTCCAGTCGCGGTCGCGGCGGGTCGACATCTGGCGGATCGTTTGTTCGGCGGCAAGGCCGACGCAAAACTCGACTTCGACAACGTACCCACCGTGGTATTCACGCATCCGCCGCTCGCCAGCATCGGCCTCAGCGAAGCCGAAGCTCGCGCGCGACATGGCGATCAAGTGCGCATCTATCGCAGCAATTTTCTACCGATGTTCTATTCGCTCACCGGCAAGACGCAGCGTTCGCTGTTCAAGTTGATCTGCGTCGGTGCGGACGAACGCATCGTCGGTTTGCATTTGCTCGGCTTGGGTGTGGAGGAAATGCTGCAGGGATTTGCGGTGGCGATAAAGATGGGCGCGTGCAAACGCGATTTCGACAACACCATTGCGATCCATCCGACTTCCGCCGAAGAGGCGGTACTGATGACCGAGTTTACATTGTGAACATTTATACTTTGCATCGCGGCACCGCGCCGCTGCTGATCAGCTTGCCGCACAACGGCCATGATCTGCCGCTGGATCTGCGCGATCGCCTGACACCAACCGCCTTGCGTACGCCCGATACCGATTGGCATGTCGCGCAACTGTACGACTTTGCTCACGAGCTCGGTGCGTCGATGCTGGTGCCGCGTTATTCGCGGTACGTCGTCGACCTCAATCGTCCGCCGGATGGCGCAGCCTTGTATCCCGGACAAACCGAAACCGGCCTGTGTCCGACGATCACCTTCGCGCGCGAGACGATTTACCAGCCCGGGCAGGAGCCGAATGCGGCGGAAATCGAGGCGCGCGTGCAAACGTTCTGGCAACCGTATCACGCGGCCTTGCACGACGAACTCGCGCGTATCAAGGCGGCGCATGGTCGTGCGGTATTGTGGGAAGCGCATTCGATCCGCAGTGTCGTGCCGATGTTCTTTGCGGGACGCTTGCCGGACTTCAATCTCGGCACAGCGAATGGGTCGAGTTGTTCGCCGCAGTTGCAGGCGCGCCTGACGCAAGTGCTGGATGCCCAGCAGGCGTATTCGTGGGTACTCAATGGTCGTTTCAAGGGCGGTTACATCACGCGCCAATACGCGAATCCGATCGAGGGCATCGACGCCGTACAACTCGAACTCGCGCAACTGAATTACATGGACGAAGACAGTTTCGATTATCTCGCGACGCGAGCCACACCGACCCAGAGCTTGATCCGCAAACTGCTCGAAGCCACCGTGCGATGAGTGTCGATACGGACAAGTTGGCCGATGCGACCGATCCGATATTGCCGATTGTATCGGCGCCGCGGCACCGTCCATTCCGGCGCCGCCTCCGCCCCCGGGGCTATCTCCACCTTTGGCGTAACCTCCGGTGAGAGTTAAGTTTTTGAGGGTCAAACTTCCACTTCGTAGCTCAAGACCGCCGACTCATTCGCGTTGGTAATTGCAACGATCAACGCATGACTATCAACTGTCATACCGGAGCAGGCGATTGTCGTGGCTTGCGCTATAAGCGGCGCGCCGAACGTGATCGCAACCATGTCAACTGCAGTTGCTGCGAGGAGGCAGCGAGGCCTCGGATTGTCGCGCGCTACATCAGCGCGCGAGAAGAAGATGCGCGGGTTGATGCTGTTGTCGGTGATTGTTGCGTCATGGCGTTTCTTCGCTCTGCTGGTGCGCGCTGATTGAATAGCATAACTTTGGGTTGCCAGATCGACTAGTGATGTCGAGCGCGCCTTTGTCGACGCGAGGCTAAATCAGCGTCGCAATCATTCCGCTACTCGCAAGCAATACAACCACCATCCACGACGGTAGTTTGAAACGCGTCAGCACGACAAATCCGCCGAGTGCAAGAATGCCGTCGCGCCAGTTGAAAATGGCGCTCGTGCAAACCGGGTTGTACAGCGCCAGCGCGAGTAAACCGACGACGGCGGCGTTGGTTCCGCGCATCGCGGCTTGGGCGAGCGAACGCGTGCGTAGTACATCCCAGAACGGCAACATGCCGTAGACCAGCAGCAATCCCGGTAGAAAGATGCCGATCAACGCGGTAAACGCGCCGCCGAGCGCGTTGGACGTGGGTTGTGCCATCGCGCCGAGATACGCGGCAAACGCGAACAACGGCCCGGGCATGGCCTGCGCCAAACCGTAACCGGCGAGAAAATCTTGATCCGTTACCCAGCCCGGCACAACGACCTCGGCCTGCAACAGCGGCAGCACCACATGACCACCGCCGAACACCAGTGCGCCGCTGCGATAAAACGCATCGAAGATCGCGAGCAACGGATAACCGCTGGCATTTCTGGCGATCGATATCAGCACCAGCAAAACCGCGAAAATCAGTAGTGCGATCGCCCCGGCGTAACGCGATTGCGGATAACGTAAACGCGTGCGCACTTGTGAATCCTCGCTGCGGCAAAACGCGAGTCCGAGCAGCGCGCCGATGGCGATGGCGATGATCTGCGTGAGTGCGCCGCCGAGCAGCGATGCGATCAAAGCGGCGAGGAGGGCGATCAACATACGTTGGAAATCGGGCGTCAGCGTTTTCGCCATGCCCCCAACCGCTTGCGCGACGACGGCCACGGCAACCAGTTTCAAGCCGTGCAGAAATCCTTGCGCCAACGGGCCACTGAATGTGGTTGAGGCAAACGCGAATGCAAAAAGAATAACAGCGGATGGCAACGTAAATCCGAGCCACGCGGCCAGTCCGCCGCGCAGCCCGTTGCCACGCAGCACGCCGAGTGCAAAGCCGAGTTGGCTCGATGCGGGGCCGGGCAAAAATTGACACAGTGCGACCAGATCCGCGTATTCCGCCTCGTCGATCCAGCGTTGTCGCAGCACCAGTTCATCGCGAAAATATCCGAGGTGCGCCACCGGGCCACCGAATGAGGTCAGGCCTAGTTTGAGGAAGGTAGCGAAGATGGATTTGATGTCGGAAGTTCTTTATCGTTGGCGATTGCTGGCAGGTATTGGCGATCATGGCGGCGAACGCGGCGATACCCATTTTCAATCCGCAGGCGCGCATCCATACCGAGCTGTTGGCGAATGGACTTTCGTGTGTTGTGGTCGATAATGCCTTGCTCGACCCCGAACGTTTGCTGCAATTTGCCGTCGCGCAACAGCAGACTTTCAGGCGATCAACTTTAATCGGTCGACCGACCTTGAGCGGCTTTTTTACCAGCCACAGGAATATCGCTTGAATTGCTGCCGCCCGTCGCGCGAATTGAAATCGATCAGTTTTCGATGGAAACCAGATCACCCTTGGTCTCCAGCCATTCCTTGCGATCCGACGCGCGTTTTTTCGACAGCAGCATGTCCATGATCTTGTGCGTGCCGTCGTCGGTTTCGACGGTGAGCTGCACGAGTCGGCGTGTGTCCGGAAAAATCGTCGATTCGCGCAACTGCGACGGATTCATTTCGCCAAGACCCTTGAAGCGCGTGGTGCTGATCTGGCCGCGAATTTTTTCGCGTTCGATACGTTCCAGCAGCAGGCGTTTTTCTTCCTCGTCCAGCGCGTAGAAAACCTGTTTGCCGACATCGACACGAAACAGCGGCGGCATCGCGACGAAGATATGTCCCGAGCGCACGAGTGCCGGGAAATGTTTGAGGAACAGCGCCGACAAAAGTGTGGCGATATGCAAACCGTCTGAATCCGCATCGGCCAGAATGATGACCTTGCCGTAACGCAATCCGTCGATCTTGTCCGAACCTGGATCGCAGCCGATCGCGACTGCCAGATCGTGCACTTCGTTGGATGCGAGCACCGCGCCGGATTCGACTTCCCAGGTGTTGAGAATCTTGCCGCGCAACGGCAGAATCGCTTGGAAATCCTTGTCGCGCGCCTGCTTGGCCGAGCCGCCCGCAGAGTCGCCTTCGACCAGGAAAATTTCCGTGCGCGACAAATCCTGCGAACTGCAATCGGCGAGCTTGCCGGGCAGGGCGGGGCCTTGGGTGATTTTCTTGCGCACGATTTGCTTCTCGGCCTTGAGCCGCGTCGCTGCGCGTTCGATCGCGAGCTGGGCGATTTTTTCGCCGAGTTCGGTGTGCTGATTCAGCCATAAGCTGAACGCATCGTGCGTGACATTTTCGACGAAGCCCGCAGCGTTGCGCGAAGACAGACGCTCCTTGGTCTGGCCGGAAAATTGCGGATCGCTCATCTTCATCGACAGCACAAAACACAGTCGATCCCACACGTCTTCCGGCGCGAGTTTCACACCACGCGGCAGCAGGTTGCGGAAGTCGCAGAACTCGCGCAGCGCTTCGGTCAGGCCGGTGCGCAGGCCGTTGGCGTGCGTGCCGCCTTGTGCGGTCGGGATAAGGTTGACGTAACTTTCCTGTGTGAGTTCACCTTCGGGCAACCAGGCCAGCGCGAAGTCCACCCCTTCTTTTTCGCGCTGCGTGCTCGAGACGAAAATTTCCGGCGGCAAATAGTCGGTATCGCCAAGCATCGATTTCAGATAGTCGCGCAAGCCGTCCTGGTAATGCCATTCGCAACGTTCTTCGCTGGCTTCGTCGAACAACTTGACTGTTAGCCCGGCGCAGAGCACGGCTTTCGCGCGCAGCACATGCTTGATCTTGCCGAGCAGGATTTTCGGCGTATCGAAATATTTCGGATCGGGCCAGAACCGCACCGTCGTGCCGGTATGTTTTTTCGGCGCGGTGCCGATTACCGCGAGATCGCTGCTGCGATCGCCGTTCTGAAATTCCATGCGATAGATCTGACCGTCGCGACGGATGCTGACTTCCACCTTGGTCGACAACGCATTGACTACCGAAACACCAACACCGTGCAAGCCGCCGGAGAATGCATAGTTTTTGTCCGAGAATTTTCCGCCCGCGTGCAGGCGCGTGAGGATCAGCTCGACACCCGGAATGCCTTCGTCGGGATGGATGTCGACGGGCATGCCGCGACCGTCGTCGCTCACTTCGACCGAGCCATCGATAAACAACGTCACCTCGATGCGACTGGCGTGGCCGGCCAGCGCTTCATCGACCGAGTTGTCGATCACTTCCTGCGCGAGATGGTTCGGGCGCGTGGTATCGGTGTACATGCCCGGGCGGCGTTTGACCGGTTCCAGGCCGGAGAGAACTTCAATATCGGCGGCGTTATAGCGACTACTCATGGATTTCGGATGCTTCGTTGCTGCGGAGACACAAGCCGCAAGGATGGGGCGCGATGTGCGTAGGGGTCAAGCGTTGACGTTTGTGCAGTGATGTAGTGCGACAACAAAAAAAGACCGTCATCCCAGCGAAGGCTGGGATCCATATTGATTTTGCGAGTACTTGGTACAAGGTCACTGTTGGCAGAGCCAAGGTCAAAATGGATCCCAGCCTGCGCTGGGATGACGAGTTTTTTTATCTTTTCGCTTTTTTTTGCCGCAATGCGCAATTGCCTCTCGCTCACACCGTCATAACCCGGTAAAATATCCATTTCCAGCATCAAGGAATGCTGTGTCGATGACTCCCCTGATTTTCATCACCGGTGGCGTGGTGTCCTCGCTTGGCAAGGGCATTGCGGCTGCTTCGCTGGCTTCCATCCTCGAATCGCGCGGTTTGCGAGTAACGATGATGAAGCTCGATCCCTACATCAACGTCGATCCGGGCACGATGAGCCCGTTTCAGCACGGCGAGGTCTACGTCACCGACGACGGCGCCGAAACCGATCTTGACCTCGGCCACTACGAGCGTTTCGTGCGCACGCGCCTCACGCGCAAGGACGCCATCACCACCGGCAAGATTTACGAATCGGTGATCCGCAAGGAACGTCGCGGTGACTATCTCGGTGCCACCGTGCAAGTGATTCCGCACATCACCGACGAAATCAAGCAGCATATCTACGAGGCGACCGCTGGTCACGATGTCGGGTTGGTTGAAATCGGCGGCACGGTCGGCGATATCGAATCGCTGCCGTTTCTCGAAGCGATTCGCCAGATTCGCATCGAAAACGGTGCCGAGAACTGCATGTTCATCCATCTCACGCTCGTGCCGTACATCAAGGCCGCCGGCGAGATCAAGACCAAGCCTACCCAGCATTCGGTCAAGGAGTTGCGCTCGATCGGTATCCAGCCCGATGTGCTGTTGTGTCGTTGCGAGCAGCCGTTGCCGCAGAGCGATCGACGCAAGATCGCGTTGTTCACCAACGTGCCGGAAGCCGCAGTGATTTCCGCGCTCGATGTCGACACGATTTATCGCCTGCCGATCTGGCTGCATTCACAAGGGCTCGATGACATCGTCGTCAAGCACCTGCATCTCAACGTGAAAACGAAAGCCGACCTCAGCGATTGGGAACGCACCGTCCACGCCATCGAAAATCCGAAAGACGAAGTCACGATCGCGATCGTCGGCAAATACGTCGAGCACAAGGATGCGTACAAATCGCTCGGCGAGGCGCTGCGCCACGGTGGCATCAAACAATCGGCGCAAGTGAATTTGCGCTGGCTTGAATCCGAAGAAGTCGAGACTAATTCCGAGCAGGCGCTGGCGAATGTCGACGGCATCCTCGTGCCCGGCGGTTTCGGCAAACGCGGTTTTGAAGGCAAGATTCTCGCCGCGAAATATGCGCGCGAAAATGGCATTCCGTATTTCGGCATCTGCTACGGCATGCATGCGGCCGTGGTCGATTTCGCGCGAC
>JAYVTP010000107.1:0-2981 GCA_043788685.1 Pseudolysobacter sp.
CTGTCCGGCCAGCGCAACGCTGCCGCGCGTTGGCCGTTCGATCAACGCCACCAATTTCAGCAGCGTACTTTTGCCCGCGCCGGAATGGCCCGTGACAAATACCATCTCGCCCGCCTCGATCTCGAAGCTCAGATTGTGCAGCGCCTCGTAGCCCGAATCGTAGCGTTTGGTGACTTGATCGAAGCGAATCATTTCACCAGTTGATTCAAGTTGAAGATTGGCAACAGTATCGCGAGCACAATGAATAACACCAGCCCGCCGACGGCGAGAATCACCAGCGGCCCGAGTACCGCAGTCAAGGTCGACAGCCAGCGATCGAGTTCGCGATTTTGATGTTTGGCCGCCTCTTCGAGCATGCGTTCTAGCTCGCCGGAACGTTCGCCGCTAGCGATCAGGCGCAATGCCACGGGTGGAAAATAACCGCTGTCGCCGAGCGCCTTGGAAAACGAGCCGCCCTCACGCACGCGGATCGCAGCGCGCTTGAGCGCTTCGCGCATCGGCAAGTTCGGCACCACTTGCGCGGCGATATTCAATGCATCGAGCAACGGCACCGCACTCGCCGTGAGCAGGCTCAGCGTGGTCGCACAACGCGCGGTGTTGGCGGCGCGCGTGAGGCTGCCGACCAACGGCAATCGCAGCAACATTCGATCCCACGCGTAACGTGCTTTTTTCTGACGCAGCGCCAAGCGCCCGCTCACCGCCGCGACAATGACCGCGATCAAGATCAGCCAGCCAAAATCCTTGACCAATTCACTCAGCGCAATCAACGCACGCGTCGGCCACGGCAAAGTCTGATGCAGGTTCGCAAACACGCCGATGATCTGCGGCACGACATACACCAGCAAACCGCTCACCACCGCCACCGCGACCAAGGTCAGCAACAGCGGATAAGCGAGTGCGGCCCAGATTTTTTGCGTCAGCAGATCACGCGCTTCGCTGTAATCGGCGAGACGTTCGAGCACCTGATCGAGCCGACCGGATTGTTCGCCGGCGGCGACCGAGGCGCGATAGATTTCGGGGAAACTTTCCGGCGATTCGGCAAGTGCGGCAGCCAGACTCGAACCTTCCATCACGCGCGCGCGCATCGATATGAGCAAGCCGCGCGAACGTTCGCCGTCGCTTTGTTCGGACAGCGCAGCGAGCGCCTCGTCGATCGGCAAACCGGCACCGAGCAACGTTGACAATTGCCGCGTCAACAACGCGAGCTGCGCGCCGTTGAGGCCGCGTCGGCCGAGCATGGTCTGCTGGCCGGACTTGTTTTCCACCAGCACCACATCGAGCGGATTGAGGCCACGTTCGCGCAGCGCCTGACGCACGCTGCGCGCATTGTCGCCCTGCTGAATGCCGCGCTGACTGCGGCCGTTCGTATCCAGCGCCTGGTAAGAATAAGTACCCATGCGGTTTTATCGCGACGACATCAGGCCCGCGAATTGATCGCGCGCATGCCATAGAAAATCGGAATGCCGAGCAGCACGATGATCAACCCCGGCCAAGTGAACGTCGGTTTCCAAATCAACAGCGCCACGCAAACCGCGACCGCGAGCACGATGTACAACGCGGGCAAAACCGGATAACCAAACGCCTTGTACGGACGATCCATATTCGGCTGTTTTGCCCGCAGAATGAAGATGCCGCCGATCGTGAGAATGTAGAAAATCAGCACGACAAAAACCACGTAGTCGAGCAGGTCGCCGTACTTGCCGGTGAGGCACAACGCCGATGCCCACAGGCACTGGATCCACAGGCCATAGCCCGGCACACGATTGGCATTCAACGTGCCGGCCTTGCGGAAAAACACACCGTCCTGCGCCATCGTGTAATAGACGCGCGCGCCACTCAACACCAGGCCGTTGACGCAACCGAACGTGGATACCATCACCATCACCGCGATCACCAGCGTACCGGTGCCGCCGAAGATCACATGCGACGCGGCCACGGCGACACGGTCCGATTCCGCCGAGGCAATCGCCGACATCGGCAACACCGCGAGGTACATCAGGTTGGTCAGCACGTACAACGCGCTGACGATAGCGGTGCCGAGAAAAAGACTCAGACCGACGTTGCGTTTCGGATTCTCGATTTCGCCAGCGATGAAGGTGACGCTGTTCCATGCATCGGAAGAAAACAACGCACCGACCATCGATACCGCCAGCGCCGATAACAACGCCACGCCGGTCGTGGAAGCGAGTACGGTTGCGCCCGCGGCATCGCGCGTGCCGCCGATCCACGCGTGTTCCCAGTTCGCATCCCACACGCCGGCTTTTGCGCCGAGCAGCAAACCGAAAATCACGAGTGCCGCGAGCGACAGCAGCTTCGCCAAGGTGAATGTGGTCTGCACGATCTTGCCGCCCTTGACGCCGCGACTGTTCAGATATGTCAGCAGCACGATCAATACGATCGATACCAATTGCGCCGCGCTGATGTGAAAACTTCCAGCCGTGAACAGGATGTTCTGATCACCAAGCGCAGGGAAAAGATAGGCGGTGAATTTGGCGAACGCGACGCCGACAGCGGCGATCGTGCCGGTCTGGATCACCGCAAAAAACGACCAGCCGTAGAGGAACGCGATCAGTCGATTATACGATTCGCGCAGATAGACGTACTGACCGCCGGCCTGCGGAAACATTGCCGAAAGTTCGCCGTAACTGACCGCGCCGATGATCGTCATGAGGCCGCTGATCAGCCACACCAGCAGCAGGTTGCCGGCCGAGCCGACAGTGCGCGCGATGTCCGCGCTGACGATGAAGATGCCCGAGCCGATCATCGAACCCGCCACCAGCATGGTGCCGTCGAGCAGGCCGAGTGAGCGCTTGAATGTCGTGGTTTCGCTTTGCATGTAGCCCCGCCGCTTTGTTGTTTATGGTGGATTTTCGACACGCGCACTTGCTTGGCACGTTGGTTTTTGGGCGCCGCTCCAGCTCGTGATACGCGATTATTCTTCGCGCGTCACACGCAACACTTCTTCGGCCGAGGTCACGCCG
>JAYVTP010000108.1:0-1509 GCA_043788685.1 Pseudolysobacter sp.
GACGCCTGACCAAGTGGTGAACTACTTTGCAACCTCGCCGCGCAAGGCCGGTGGGCCACCGCTACAAGGCTTGACCGTCGAGAGTCCGCAGAAAACCTAACTCAGCGCGAGCGCAATTGGAGCGCTACGTCATTGTGGTGTATTTGCCGACGGCGAATCTCGCTATGGATAACTTTCAATTGCCCGGCTGACCATATCTTCAAGAACGGATTTCAGTAAGGCCACTTGATTTATCCGGCCTGCGGCGCTTGCCGCAGGCAAAAAACGCCCGGTTTTTGCTGGGCGTTTTTTTATGGCGAGCCGATCCAGCGCGTGGATTGGCGCAGTACCTCAGCGATTATTTCTGCGCGTTCTGCTGCTTGAGCAGGTCGCGGATTTCGACCAGCAGTTTTTCCTGCGCTGGCGGCTCGGGCGGGCCGGGCGGGGCTTTCGGCATCGCGCGATTGACCAGCTTGACCACGAGGAAGATGGCGAACGCGATGATCGCGAACTGGATCATCGTGTTCAAAAAGCTGCCGTACTGGATCGCGACTTCAGCGGCTTTCGGCGAATCGGTCGCCGGGCGCATCACCCATTTCAGATTGGAAAAATCGATGCCGCCAATCGCCATGCCGATCGGCGGCATGATGATCTGATCGACCAGCGAGGTGACGATCTTGCCGAAGGCTGCGCCGATCACCACGCCCACCGCCAGATCGAGCACGTTGCCGCGCGCAACAAACGTTTTGAACTCGGTAATCAGACCCATGCCTTACTCCTCGGTTTGCGGTTGTACGATGCCAAATTTGTGCAAATTCGCGCTACGACTATAAACGCTGTGCGGCGGCGGCGCCAACAAATCGCGCGCTTCCAATCTCAAACAATTGTGCCGCGCAATTCGGCGATGCCGCCGAGCGCGGCATGAAAACGATCGCCGCGTTTTAGTGCGGCAACGCCAGCCGGTGTACCGGTAAAAATCAGATCGCCGGCTTTCAGCTCGAACAGTTTCGACAGCTCGTGGATGATTTCTGCCACGCTGAAAAGCATGTCCGCGATATCGCCGCGCTGGCGCGGTGCGCCATTCACCTCAAGCGAGAGTTCGACGCGGGTCGGATGGCCGATCACGCTGACCGGCTGGATCGTTGAGATTGGTGCCGAATGATCGAACGCTTTCGCCACATCCCAAGGCCAGCCTTTCGCCTTGGCCGCAGCCTGCAAATCACGCCGCGTCAGATCCAGGCCGATGGCGTAACCGAACACATGCTGCAGCGCCTGATCGACTGAAATATCTTTGCCGCCGGATGCGAGGGCGACGACCATTTCGACTTCGTGATGCAGATCGTGCGTGACCGAGGGATAAGCAACCGCAATATCGGCGCCGTCCGCGGCCTGCGCCACGATCGCGTCGGCGGGTTTGCAGAAAAACATCGGCACATCGCGTTCCACCGGCATGCCCATTTCGCGCGCATGTTCGGCGTAATTTCGACCGATGCAATAAATGCGATTGACCGGAAACTGCGCATCGTGTCC
>JAYVTP010000109.1:0-6881 GCA_043788685.1 Pseudolysobacter sp.
GTATTTCAGGTGCTGGCCGAGCTTGGCCTTGTCGGGATTTTCGAGCAGCGGTTTCAATGCCGCGAGCACCGCATCACGATCAAGCTGCAATGGCGCGCCGGGATAATCGTGGGTCAGCGGCACGTATGCGGCACTTCCGGTTTCGACCGCGAACGATACGCCGACGATCTCGGCGAGCATCGGATCGATACCGGTGGTTTCGGTATCGAACGAGGTCAGTTCCGCAGCGTCGAGTTTTTGCAGCCACGCATCGAATTGCGCTTGCGTGAGCACGAGATCGTAGCTGCCTTTGCGGCTCAGTTCGGGATCGAGCAGCGATACGGGTTCAGACAGGCCCGTACGCACCGCTGCAGGATCGATACCGACACTTGCCGGTGTAGACAGCACGACATCGACCGCATTTTCGGCGGTATTCAAATCCTTCAGCGCGGCGTTGAATTCGTAACGCGCGTAGAGCTCGCGCAATTGCGTGTTGTCGGCATCGCGCAAAACCAGATCGGTGGCTTTCTGTGCGAGCGGCACATCGGTTTTGATCGTCGCCAATTGATACGACAACGGCAATTTCGGCAAGGCTTCGCGCAAGCTCTCGCCAATCTTGCCGCCGACTTTTGCCGCGTTTTCGATCACGCCAGCGAGCGTGCCGAATTCGCTGAGCCACTTCACCGCGGTCTTTGGCCCGCACTTCGGCACGCCCGGAATATTGTCAACGCTGTCGCCCATCAGCGCGAGATAATCGACGATCTGATCCGGCCGCACGCCGAATTTTTCGAGCACGCCGGCCTCGTCCATGCGCGCATTGGTCATGGTGTTGACCAGCGTGATGTGGCGGTTCACGAGCTGGGCAAAATCCTTGTCGCCGGTCGATATGATCACCTCGATATCGACCGCCGCCGCCTGACGCGCAAGCGTACCGATCACGTCGTCGGCTTCGACACCCGACACGCGCAGGATCGGAAAACCCAGCGCCTCGACGATCGCCAGCATCGGCTCGATCTGCGCGCGCAGATCATCCGGCATCGGCGCGCGCGTGGCTTTGTAGTCGGCGTAAAGTTCATCGCGAAACGTCGGCCCGCTCGCATCCTGCACGAACGCCGCGTATGCGGGCCGCGCCTTGAGCGTGGCGCGCAACATATTGACCACGCCGAATAGCGCGCCGGTCGCCTCCCCGTGCCGATTGGTCAGTTTTGCCTGAGAGAGCGCGTGATAAGCGCGGTAGAGATAACTCGATCCATCGATCAGATAAAGCACGGGACGGGACATGGCGGCGGCGGCAAAGGAGGTGTGGCGAGCTTGTCGGAGCCGCGCAGCAATTGCAATGCAGGGTGCGCGCACATGAAGTTTTACATCGGCGCCACGATCATTTTGTTATGCTCGGACTTACCGTTTGGGAGAAAACCGCCATGACCCGCATCCTGTTTTTCGCCATCGTTCTTTCGTTAAGCGGCAGCGTAATCGCGCAAGATTCCGCGACCGATCCGGCCACGCCAAAACCGGTGTTTGCGCCCGCCCAGCCGCCACCGGACATGGATGCGCCGGGCACGGCTCCCGCATCGGCGACAGCCACAACGAGCGTGTCGGGAAATACCGCAGCATTCGGCAAACCAGCGGCGGTGAGCGTGCCGAGTGCCGCCAGCGCGCCGGCGCGTGTGCAGGCCAGCACCGACAAGATCGGCGACGGCCCGGTTGCCGGCGGCATGCCGGAATTGCCGGTCGTGACCGTGCGCAAGGAGGGTAACGACACGGTCGAGGAATATCGCCGCAACGGCAAGATCTTCATGGTGCGCATCATGCCGACCGACGGCCCGGGACATTATTACGTCGATCGCACCGGCAATGGTCGTCTGGATCGCGATCCGCTCGACAATACGCCCGGCCCGATCAGCCCGGTGTATTTCAAGATTTACGACTGGAAATAAACACCGCTGGCCCGAGCGATGCGAATGCATCGCCGTATGAATAACTGCGCGCGCCGGACTCAAATCCGGCGCGCGCAGTTTTCCAACGCGGCGAGCAACGCTGCGCGCGGCAATTTCCCGGCTTCGTTGCGGGGCAGGTTTTCGACACAACGCAGTGGCCGCGGCAAAAATACCGGGTCGGTGGTGTGGCGCAGCTCGTCCAGCAGTTCACGCTCGCTGCGCCCAGGCGCGATAACCAGGGCGGCGATGCGCGCGAGACCGGTTTGCGGATCGGGTTCGAGCTGGAATACCACGCCATCCAGCACGCCGCGCAAGCCGAGCAGACAGCGCGTGAGATCGCCCAGCGATGCCCGTTTGCCAGCGATTTCGAGCAGGTCGCTATTTCGTCCGCTGAGTAAAAAACGCCGTGCTGGCAACAGCTCGACAATATCCGCCAGCAACACGGGCGCCGTGAAGTAGGGCGCATCCACCAGCGTGCCATCCGGTTGCCGCTTCAGCTCGACATCCGCATACAGTTGCCACGGCTCGTCGCGCGCGGCGCGGCGATGGGCGATCACGCAGCTTTCGGTGGAGCCGAATACTTCAATCACGGGCGCGTCATAACGCTGCTCCGCTTCGATCGCGAGTTCACTCGGCATCGGCGCCGTGGCCGAGACGATTGCCGCCAGCTCGGGCAAAACCTCACCCGAACGCAACAGCGCGCGCAGATGCACCGGCGTCGTGACCAGCAGACGTGGCGATGGCACTTCCCGCAACGCATGCACGATATCGACCGCGAACAATGGCCGCGCGCTGTGTACCGCCATGTCGCCGAGCAAGGGCAGCAGCACCGACATTTCCAGGCCGTACATGTGCTGCGCTGGCACGGTCGCGACGATGTTCGCGTGAGTGCCGTCCTTGCTGCAACGAATTTTTTGCAGCAGCGCGGCGTTCAGCGCCGTGCTGGCGCTCAGGCTGCCCCAGGTTTTCGGATTGGGTTTTGGCGCACCGGTGCTGCCCGAGGTGTAGCCGATCGCAACGATTTGCGCGCGCCCCAACTGCGGAATGTGCAGCATGTCATCACCGGCGCCAGCTCGGAGCTCGGGCAATACAAAACGCCGCTGCGCCGCGGCGCATGCCACAGCGCAATCGCCGATGACATAGCCATCAGCATGCGCCTGCATCACTTGGGCCACGGCCTGCGGCGCGCGCGATGGCGGCAACAGATTTATCTGACCACGCAAGGCCACGGCGCAGAAGGCGACGATGAAATGATAACGGTCTTCGCACAGGTTGGCCGCGTAAACGAGGTCGGGCAACAGCGCCGCTACATGGCGCACGTGCGCGAGAAAATCCGCGCAACTGACCGACTCGTTGCCATGCCACGCAAAAACCTGCGTCGCGTGATCGGCATGCAACAACGGCAACAGCTTGTCCGCAGCATGCGACACGCGATTATCTACAACGGCTGACACGACATCCCTCGACCCCCCGGTATTTCTCGTTATTGGCGCTACTTTGTCAGGTTCGATGCAAGATGAACAAGCCTGCCCGCACTCGCCTGAACGGTAATCAACCGCGCAACAGTTCGCCAGTCAGGGCGTCGCGAATCGGAGTCGGTCGCGCTTGACCACTGAGCGCACCATCCAGCACAAAATCAACATCCGTACCGAATGCGCCATGCACCTGCGCCGCGTTCAACGCCGGCGGATGACCGTGCCGATTCGCACTGGTCGACACCAGCGCACCGCCAAAGGCGCGGCACAATGCCTGCGTCTGAGCATGAGCCGTAATGCGCAAGGCAATGCCGGCATGTTTGCCTGCGAGCCACGCCGGCACCTGCACAGAACGCGGGAACACCCACGTATGCGGACCGGGCCAGCTCGCTTGCGCGCGCATCAGAATTTCGGGCGGGATCGGCGCGATCAGGTTTTCGATCTGCGCAAAATCCGCAGCGATCAGCAGCACACTCTGATCGAGCGGACGCTGCTTCAGAGCGAACAGCCGCGCCACCGCGGCGACATTGAACGGATCGCAACCGAGACCGAATACGGCCTCGGTCGGATACGCAATCACGCCGCCGTTGCGCAGTACCGCGACGGCTTGTGCGAGTTGATCGATCGCTGACATACGCTGCTCGCGACCCCAATCTGTTCAGTCGAACGGCGCGTCGAGCGTCGACGCCTTTTTCGCCGCCACTTTTTTCACTGCCGCTTTCTTCGCGACGGTTTTTTTGGCAGCGGTCTTTTTTGCCGCCGCAGTTTTCTTGGCGGCAGGTTTTTTTGCCGCGGTTTTTTTCACCACTGCTGGTTTTTCCGGTTTGTCTTTCGCCGCGGCCTTGCCTTTCTTGGCGAACTTGCCGCCGCGCTTGGCCTTGATCGGCGCCGCCGCAAGCAGCTCGACACACTCGGCTTCGGTCAGGCTCGCAGGCTCGCGATCCTTCGGCATGCGCGCGTTCTTTTCGCCGTCGGTGATGTAGGGGCCGTAACGGCCGTTGAGCACTTGGATCTTGCCATCGGCAAAACTCGATATCAGGCGATTCGCGGCTGCCTCGGCCTTCTCACGCACGATCTCGAGCGCACGTGGCAGCTCGATCGTGTAAGGATCGTCGGTCACGGCAAGCGAAGCGTAGGTCGCACCGAGTTTGACGAACGGACCGAAGCGACCGATGCCGACACTGACGTCCTCGCCTTCCGGCGACTGGCCAAGCTGACGCGGCATCTTGAACAATTCCATCGCGTCTTCGAGACTGATGGTATGCATGCTCTGGCCGGTGCGCAGGCTCGCGAATTTCGGTTTGTCTTCGTCTTCCTTGGTGCCGATCTGGGCGAACGGGCCGAATCGGCCGAGCCGCACCGACACCGGCTTGCCGGATTTTGGATCGATGCCGAGCACGCGACTGCCGCTGGCTTCGGAGCGTTCGACGGTCTCATTTTTCTCGACCACCAGCGCCTTGAACGGCGTCCAGAAGCGCTGCATCAGCGGCACCCAGTCTTCCTCGCCGCGCGACACCGCATCAAGCTCGTCTTCGAGCTTGGCGGTGAAATCGTAGTCGACGTACCGCGTGAAATGTCCCGACAGAAACTTCGCTACGGCGCGGCCGACATCGGTCGGCTTGAAGCGGCGGCTGTCGAGCAAAACATATTCGCGTGCGAGCAAGGTCTGGATGATACTGGCGTAAGTCGATGGTCGGCCGATACCATATTCTTCGAGCGTCTTGACCAAGCTCGCTTCGGAATAACGCGGTGGTGGCTCGGTGAAATGCTGGTCGGCGGCGATGTCGATGAGCGGAATCACATCACCGACTTTCATCGTCGGCAGGCGACGCTGTTCTTCGTCTTCGTCGGATTTCTGATCCTGGCCCTCTTCATAGACCGCAAGGAAACCGGGATCGACCACGGTCGTGCCGCTGACGCGGAACGTGGAATCGGTGCCGCATGCAAAATCGACCGACACCGTGTTCAACGTGGCGAACTGCATCTGGCTGGCGACGGTGCGTTTCCAGATCAACTCGTACAGCTTGGCCTGCTCCGGCGTGAGATGCGCGTTGATGCTCTTGGGCGTGCGCAAGGCCGAGGTCGGGCGAACCGCTTCATGCGCTTCCTGCGCGTTCTTGGATTTGGTCTTGTAGGCGTTCGGTTGCTCGGGCAAACCCTTGGCGCCGAATTCCCGTGTGATGACATCGCGCAACTCGGCCACGGCGTCCTGCGACAGGCTCACCGAATCGGTACGCATGTAAGTGATCAGGCCAACCACACCTTCGTCGCCGAGCGCGATACCTTCATACAAATTCTGCGCCATGCGCATGGTGCGGCTGGTGGTGAAACCAAGTTTGCGCGCGGCTTCTTGCTGCAAAGTCGAAGTGGTAAACGGTGCAGCCGGGCGGCGTTTACGCTCCTTGCTTGCGACTTCGGACACGACCAGCTTGGCGCCGGCCGCGCGTATCAGCGCATCGCGTGCAGCGAACGCATCGTGTTCGTTGACCAAGTCGAACTGCTCGAATTTCTTGCCGTGCAATCGCGTCAGGCGTGCACAGAAATTCTGTTCGGGATGGGCGAGGTTGGCCGCGACCGTCCAGTATTCTCGCGCGATGAAGGCCTCGATTTCCTCCTCGCGCTCGACAATCATGCGCAGCGCCGGCGATTGCACGCGCCCCGCCGACAGACCGCGCTGTACCTTGCGCCACAACACCGGCGAGAGATTGAAACCAACCAGATAATCCAGCGCGCGGCGCGCCTGTTGCGCGTTGACCATGTCCATCGACAACTGGCGCGGATTGGCGACCGCTTCGAGAATCGCCTTCGGCGTGATTTCCGAGAACACCACGCGATGCAGGGTCTTGCCCTTGAGCAGATTGCGTTCGCGCAATATTTCCGCAATGTGCCACGAGATCGCTTCGCCTTCGCGATCCAAGTCGGTCGCGAGATAGACGGATTCGGCGGCAGCGGCAGCCTTGGCGATGGCGGCAACGTGTTTCTCGTTGCGCTCGATCACTTCGTAATTCATCGCGAAGTTGTGATCGGTATCGACCGCGCCTTCTTTCGGCACCAGATCGCGCACATGACCGTACGAGGCCAGGACATGAAAATCCTTGCCGAGATATTTGTTGATGGTTTTCGCTTTCGCCGGCGATTCGACGATCAGCAGATTCTTTGCCATGTTCTTTTCCGTGAGCCGCGCTGCTCGAGACGCATGCGACATGGAGGTTTCCACATCGGACGCGAAGCCTTTGCCTACGCGGTTTGAGCCTGCCGCAACGGCACGCTCCTTATTCAGTCAACACATAGCGGCACACTGCTGTCAAGCGCCGCGTTGCTCGCGGACCTGCTTTTGCAACGATATGCAGCAATAAAAAGGCGCGATAAACGTGTTCGCGCAAGCTCCCCGGACTAGGGCCTGTTAACACTTATCGCAACGCTTCAACAATGAGCGCGAAGTGGATGAAGGCAATGAACATGATATCCAGCTTCTCAAAACGCGAGAAGA
>JAYVTP010000110.1:0-1817 GCA_043788685.1 Pseudolysobacter sp.
AAATCCGGCCCCTTGCCGACAGTTTTTTCGTACACACCGCTACCCGCACGCTTGTATTGCGTGAAGCCGTTTTTGGCGATGTGATTTTCTTTCAGCGTATGCGCTTGGCCGGAGATGACTTGTGGCGCGGAGATCACGCGATGCACCGCATTGCCACATTGCGGGCAAACAGCGAGCGCGGCGTCGGCAATTTTCTGCAGGCGCTCGAAGCGCGCAGCGCAAAGCTCGCAGCCGTTATTGTCGGCGGTATATTCGTAGATAGGCATGATGTTTTAGTGTGGGCGAATGGCGCGCACTCAAGCGGCTTTGTCGGGTTGATCGTGACCGGGTTGATCGAGTTCTGCATGGTCTGGTGCGACGTGAACCGGCATCGCCTGCGCTCGCATGACATCGTCCATCTGTTTCCAGCGATTGACGATGCGGCAGAACAATTCGGCGGTACGTTCGGTGTCGTAGACGGCGGAGTGGGCCTCGTCGTTGTTCCAGTCGATGCCGGCCGCCATCACCGCCTTGCTCAGTACGGTCTGGCCATAGGCGAGGCCGCCGAGCGTGGCGGTATCGAAACAACTGAACTGATGGAACGGGCTGCGTTTATAACCGGTGCGACGAATCGCGGCGTTGAGAAAATTCAGATCGAACGCGGCATTGTGTCCAACCAGAATCGCACGCTGGCAATCGAATTCGCGCAGCGCTTTGCGCACCGGCGTGAAAATCAGATCGAGCGCTTCCCGTTCGTCGAGCGCAAAACGAAACGGATGATCGGGATCGATGCCGGTGATTTCGAGCGAACGCGGATCGATATGCGAACCCGGAAACGGCACGACGTGCGTCGACACCGCCGGATCGGGATGCACGATACCGTGTTCGTCCATGCGCACCACGACCACGGCGATCTCCAGCAGCGCGTCGCCGACATGATCGAAGCCGCCGGTTTCGACATCGACCACGACCGGCAGGAAGCCGCGAAAACGCTGGTTGTACTTGGGTTTGGCAGCAGATTCAGACATGCGGGCAGGATACCCGCCGGATGCCGCAATCACAATGCGTTGTAGAGACGCTGAACAGTATCGTCATTCCAGCGAATGCTGGAATCCATTTGGACTTTGCCATGTTTTGCGACCCGCCAAATCCAATGGGTCAGATCAAAATGGATTCCAGCCTTCGCTGGAATGACGAGCAAAGATGCTTCAGACCAGTTTATACGCGCCGTATTTGCGCAGACGCCGATAACGCTGCTCGACCAGGCTTACCGCGTCGAGCTTCGACAATTTAGCCAGCTCATTCATCAGCACTGCTTTGAGACGAATGGCGATTGCGTGCGGATCGCGATGTGCGCCGCCGATCGGTTCGCGCACGATCTTGTCGATCAGGCCGAGTTCGAGCAGGCGCGGCGCAGTGATGCACAGCGCCTCGGCGGCGTCCTTGGCCTTGTCGGTGCTCTTCCACAGGATCGACGCGCAACCTTCCGGCGTGATCACCGAATAGGTCGAATATTGCAGCATGATCGTGCGATCGCCGACACCAATTGCCAGCGCGCCGCCGGAGCCGCCTTCGCCGATCACGGTGCAAATGATCGGCACGCGCAGCTCGGACATTTCGAGCAAGTTGCGCGCGATCGCTTCGGATTGACCGCGTTCTTCCGCGCCGACACCGGGGTAGGCGCCGGGAGTATCGATCAGGGTCAGCAGCGGCAACTGGAAACGCTCGGCCAGCTTCATCAGGCGCAACGCCTTGCGATAACCTTCCGGGCGCGGCATGCCGAAATTGCGCTTGATCTTGGATTTGGTATCGCGGCCTTTCTGGTGGCCGATGATGAC
>JAYVTP010000111.1:0-2121 GCA_043788685.1 Pseudolysobacter sp.
GATTTGGACAATAGCGGCAGCAAGCCGAGATTACCGTTCGCGCCCGCGTGCTGCGTGAGCTCGTCGCTATGCGTGTCGTAGCCGCCGGTGGTGACAAAAAATACCTGACGTTTAAGCCCGATATAACCCGCCACGTTGTTGTTGGCGGCCCAGATCAATTCGGCAATGGTCTGCAACTGCGTATCGATGTCGTAACCCGTAGCACCCGGGAAATAACTCTTGAAGATCGAGTTGAACGGATCGCCGGCCGAATGTCCCGCACTGGCAGGACGCGCCGCGGCCAATGCGGCATTGATAATGCCGGCTGTGGCAATAGAATGGTTCATCGTGCCGGCATAGGTGCGTTCCAACACATTGGATTGCAAGCCTTGCGCCTTCAGCGCATTGAACGCGGCTTCCATGCCGGTTCCAGCACCGTATTGATCGTACGGAAGCTGGAACGTGGATGCGCTATCGGAACCCATGATGTAGCCATTGACGTTCTGGCCGCGGATGAAAATATCCTCGCCGTTCAGCGAGCTCAGGTTCGGAATGCCTGCGGGATTGGCGCTCGCCAGCAGATCGCAAATGCGCCCGCCCCAACCGCTGGCCGGTGAGTTGCTCGGCGGCGAGGATTGCCAATACGCCGACTGGTCAGAATGGGAAAACAACTGCGGTGGCAGCGCCGGATTGCCGTTCATGAACTGGTCTTTGCTGACCGGGCCAACCAGCGTGCCGACATTGGCGATGACGGCAGCGTGGCCGGCGTTGAACACCGTTGCCAGCTCGGGCATGCCGGCATGCAAGCCGTAGATGCTGCCATCGCCTGGGCTGCCGTAATTGTTGCCGGTCGGTGCACTCAGGGTATGCAATCCTGCTGTGGGCAAAGCGAGCACGGAGCGAATACTTTGATAGTTGGTGCGCGCAGTTCCCGATCCGTTTGACACCGGCACGACCATGTTGAAACTGTCGTTGCCACCGTATAAGAATACACAAATCAGCGCTTTGTAATCGCTGAAACTGTAGCTGTTCGTGGCGCGGGTGGCGGCCTGCAAAAGTTTGAGATTGCCGAGCGCAGAAAATGCGCTGACACCACCCAGGCCGGCATACAGGCTGCGCTGAATAAATTTGCGACGATCGGGACGCATGGCGACCTCCTACTTCTGGATGATGTATTCGGGTGAGGTCAGGATCAGACCAAGCGCACGTTTTATACGCTCGATTCGAAAATCATCCGAACCCGAGTTGGCCGTGCTGAGCGTATTGAGGTAGCTGATCAGCGTCTGGCGCATGAATGGCGACATTTGCCCACCCATGAAACGAATATTGTAGGCATCGACGAGTCGATCCGACGGATCTGCGGTGCCGCCGGTGCTGCTGCCGGCGAGTGCGACATCCTGCGCATGATTGATTTGCACATCGCCATAGTCGTCGCCCGAATTGCAAGTGTCCGATATATCCCCACCAAAACCGCGATAGAACGAATCGCTGGTGATGCTCGTAATGGTAGTGTCGGTGGTGGCCTGAAATTCGGGACCGTATAACCCAACCGTCGTCATTTCTCCACCGGGAATAAATCCTGGCTTGAAGAAATTGAACACCGTGTTCGCATTCAATGGCATCTGCCCGATCCAGTACTGGGTGTTCCACGCGCCGCCATAACCCGCGTACCGATACGGTTGGTTGTTGTATTTGTAGATGATGTCCGGATTGCCCGGATTGGGTTGATCTTGATCGTTACCACACATATGTTTCGCGCCCATCGCACGCCATACATGCGCGAGCACCAGCAGTGGTTCGCGCAATTTGCCGTAGCTATCCGGATTCTGCCAGTGGCCAATTCGCGCTTCGGGATCGAGCAGGATCGCTTTCACTACGGCCTTGAGATTACCGCGCACGCCAGTGCCATCGTTGTTGAAAATGGCCGCGACACGACCGACATAGGCCGGCGTTGGATTGCTGGTAACCAAGCGCTGAATCAACTGTTTTGATATGAACGGACCAACGTTCGGATGATTGAAAATGTTGTCGAGCGCAAACTGCAAGTCTGATGCGGCCGTACCGCCATTCGCCAGCACCCCGCCGCTGGCTGCGCCGGAATAAATCAGCAGTTGCTTGTTGGGTAAATCATTGACCGGATCG
>JAYVTP010000112.1:0-2968 GCA_043788685.1 Pseudolysobacter sp.
TGCATCGTTTCCATTCGGATATCGGACGAGCCACGTTCGAGGCGGCGAAGCAGGAAAATGCCGCGCGTCTGCAGGCACAAACGATGGCTTTGCGTGCACATATCGCAATGCACGGCATGCCGAAAACCGGCGACGGTGTGATCGCGATTTATCGCGAGATCGTGGCCGGCATCGCCTGATCGTAACGATGTCCGCCGCGCGTGGTCGCGCCGCCGCGAACTCAGCCGCGCATGACGGCAAAATGAAAAAAGACGGCGCTTCCCTGCACCCGACACCATACGCATCCCGCATGGCATCTTTTCCTGCTGCTGAGCGTTGGCGCTGCGCCAAGTCCACTCGATAGGCACAGCTTAGGGCGAAAACATTGCATCGCGATGACAAAGGAATTTGCACGCAAACCGCACCGCGCCGCGCCGTGGGCGTAAATTCCCTTTCGGCAGCAGCGCCGCGACGACTACAATAGGTCGCTTTGTTTCTGGAACTACCATGAAAGACCATATCCGCGATCTCGTTGCCCACGCGCTCGATGCGCTCAAAACACAAGGCGTGTTGTCGGCCGATGTCGCGCCGGCCTTCGTCATTGAGCGCACGCGCAGCCGCGAGCATGGCGATTACGCGTGCAATGTCGCGCTATTGCTGGCCAAGGCTGCCGCGCGCAAACCGCGCGAGATTGCCGAGGCGCTGGTGCAGGTTCTGCCGCCATCCGCAGACATCGCCAAGATCGAAATCGCCGGGCCGGGGTTCATCAACTTTTTCCTGAGCGCGGCGGCGTACCAGAATGAAGTCCGCACAATTCTCGGCGCCGGCACAACTTACGGACGCAGCAATATCGGTGCAGGTCGCAAGCTGCAAATTGAATTCGTCTCGGCCAATCCAACCGGGCCGTTGCATGTCGGTCATGGCCGCGGCGCGGCGGTCGGGGATTGTCTTGCACGCCTGCTCGGCGCGATCGGCTGGGATGTCAGCCGCGAATATTACTACAACGATGCCGGCGCGCAGATCAACAATCTCGCGCTGTCGGTGCAGGCGCGCGCGCGCGATATCGAACCGGAACAAACCGGCTGGCCGCAAGACGGTTATCGCGGTCATTACATCAGCGAAGTCGCCCGCGCATTTCTCGCTGGTGAATCCGTCGATGCCGATGGCCAGCATATTGTCGCGAACGGTGATGTTGAAGATCTCGATGCGATCCGCCGTTTTGCGGTCGCGAGTCTGCGCCGCGAACAGGTGCTTGATCTACAGGCGTTCGGCGTCGAGTTCGATGTCTATTACCTCGAAAGCTCGCTGTACCGCGAAGGCCGCGTCGAACAAACCGTGCAGCAACTCATCGCCAGCGGCCACACCTACGAGGCGGATGGCGCGATGTATTTGCGCACCACCGAGTTCGGCGATGACAAGGATCGCGTCATGCGCAAATCGGATGGCAGCTTCACGTATTTCGTGCCGGATATCGCGTATCACGTGAGCAAATGGCAGCGCGGTTTCGGTCGCGCGATCAACGAGCAAGGCGCCGATCACCACAGCACGATTACGCGGGTACGCGCCGGTTTGCAGGCGCTGGCCATGCAGATTCCGAAAGGCTGGCCGGACTACGTGCTGCACCAGATGGTGACGGTGATGCGCAGTGGCGAGGAAGTGAAGCTGTCCAAGCGGGCCGGCAGTTATGTCACTTTGCGCGACCTGATCGACGAGGTCGGCTGCGATGCGACGCGGTATTTCCTGGTAGCACGCAAGGTCGATTCGCAACTGATATTCGACATCGATCTGGCGCGTTCGCAGTCGAACGACAACCCCGTTTATTACATCCAGTATGCCCATGCGCGCGTCTGCAGTTTGCAACGGCAACTGGTCGAGCGCGGACTCGGCTGGAATCGCGACAACGGCCTCGCCCAACTCACGCTGCTCACGAGCAATTTCGAACAATTGCTGATGGTCGAATTGTCGCGTTATCCCGAAATGCTCGACGCCGCAGCGCAGAATCTCGAACCGCATATGCTCGCGCAATACCTGCGTGATCTCGCCACGGCATTCCACGCGTATTACAACGGCGAAGCGATTCTCATCGCCGACGATAATCTGCGCGATGCGCGTTTGAACCTGTGCGCATCGACCAAACAAGTGCTGCAGAACGGATTGGATTTACTGGGCGTTTGTGCCCCGGAGAAAATGTGATGGCAGCAGCAAAACGCGGCAAGCAGGCGACGCGCGGCAATGCGCAGAAGTCGCTGCCGGCTTGGGTATTGATAGGTATCGGCGTGCTGATGGGGCTGGCATTGTCGGTGCTGGTTCTGTTCAAGGACTGGATGCCGTCGCTGCGCAAACATAACCAGCCGCAGCCGAACGCGGATGCCACGGCCGCGCGCGAAAGTGAACCCGGCGTTGCCGATGAAAGCGGCAAACCGAAAGACAAAGTGCCAGCCGCCGCACCACGCAAAACCTATGATTTCTACAGCGTGCTGCCGGAAATGGAAGTCGTGATTCCGGATGCCGAGCTCACCGCCAAGGCGCGCGCCGAAGCCGCCAAACAACAGGCTGCCGCCGCGCAAGCGCAGACCCAAGCCACGCCCGGCCAGCCTGCCAATCCGGGCACGACACCAAGCACCACACCGGCCGCCGCCGATACCGGTGCACATTATGTGCTGCAGGCCGGATCGTTTCCGGACTCCAAGGAAGCCGACACCGTGAAAGCCAAGCTCGCACTGCTCGGCATCACCGCCAAGGTGCAGACCGTCACCGTCAATGGCAAAACCTGGAACCGTGTCAGAGTCGGGCCTTATCCAAGCGCCAGCGCATTGGAAGCCGCGAAGAAAACCTTGAACGATAACGGCATCAGCGCGATTGCGATGAAGGAAGTCGCTGGGCAATAAATATTCCGCAGCTCAATGAGTATCCAAGGCACCTTCAGACTCGCGCCGAGCTGTAACCCAACAACGTATTGTCCAAAAGGAACTCGTATGCTTATTCGCAA
>JAYVTP010000113.1:0-2231 GCA_043788685.1 Pseudolysobacter sp.
CGACCAAACGCGATATCGATGACGAGTTCGGTCACGCGTTTTTTTCCATGTCGAGAAAACGCGTCGCGGCTTGCGCACGCTTGCTGGCATCGTCCGTAGCCGACCAGTCCGCATCGAATTCGGGCCAACCCTGGGTGTGGCGCAACACCAGTTCGGCTATTGCATCGACGTGCGGCGCGCTCGCATTCAGCGCCGGAATATACTCGTAACGCTCGCCACCGGCAGCGAGAAAAAACTCGCGATTCTGCATTGCGATTTCTTCAAGCGTTTCCAAGCAGTCGACCGCAAATCCCGGACACACCACCTGCAGATGACGCACACCTTGCCCGGCCAATTCCTTGAGCACGATATCGGTGTACGGATGCAGCCAGCGCTCGCGTCCGACCCGCGATTGAAAACTCACGAGGTATTGCGAACGATCCAGTTGCAGGCGCGTGGCCAGCGCCTGCGCGGCGGCCTGGCATTGGCAAAAATACGGATCACCCGCATGCAGATAACGTTCGGGAATGCCGTGGAACGACAGCAGCAGACGATCGCCGCGACCATGCTCGCGCCAGTATGTTTCGATCGATTTTGCGAGCGCGTCGATGTGTGCCGGGTCATCGAAATACTGATTGATGAAACGGATTTCCGGTGGCCAGCGCAGGTCGGTCAGGGTGGCGGCAACGGCATCAATCACGCTGCCGGTCGAGGTCGCGGAATATTGCGGATACAGCGGCAATATCAACACACGGCGCACATTCGCGCGCATCAATTCGGTCAGCACGTCAGCCACCGCGGGCTGGCCGTAACGCATCGCCAGCCGCACCTGAATCGGGCCGCTACGCAGCGTTTTCAGTCGGGTATCCAACGCATCGGCGAGCGCCTGGCTGTTGAGCAATAACGGCGATCCTTGCGTCGTCCAGATTTTGGCGTAGGCATGCGCGGAACGACGTGGGCGAAAGCGCAATATCACGCCATGCAGAATCAGCCGCCACAACCAGCGCGGCAATTCGATCACACGCGGATCGGCGAGAAATTCCGCGAGATATCGTCGTACCGCGCGCGGCGTCGGCGCCTGTGGCGTGCCGAGATTGATGAGCAATACCGCAGCACTTGCGGGCGAACCGTGCTGGTATTTCGCATTGCCGAGATAACGTCGCGTTGTCAGCATAAGAAGGCATAATCCATACTCAGGCGCATAGTGTAGTGCTTCAGCCAAATCATAGCCGGGCAGTCTGCCGCACTCGATGTGAAGCAATGATCGCAGAGTGCTGCCGCTGGATTATTTCGACGTGACGGCGCGATGGCAACACTAGGTTCATCTGCATATTCGTAATCTAAACCGTCTATTCCTGCCATCGGAGACTCATGATGAAATTGCTGTCGCGCCTCGCCCTGCTCATGCTGTTTCTGACCACGCTGTTCAGCACGTCGGCACGCGCTGGCGAGGATGAGAACAAGCGCGCGAAAGATGCAGTGCGCGTGCTCAAGGAGGTGATGATGGCGCCCGACAAAGGCATCCCGTCGAATCTGCTCAAGCGCGCGTACGCCATTGCCGTTATTCCCGATGTGATCAAGGCTGGATTTGTGATTGGCGGGCGCCACGGCGAAGGTTTGATTGCGGTGAAGTCGGCCGATGGCACGTGGAGCAATCCGAGTTTCGTCAGCATGACGGGTGGCAGTTTCGGATTTCAGGTCGGCGTCTCATCGACCGATGTGGTGCTGATCTTCCGCACCCAGCGCGGCGTCGATAATATCGTGCATGGCAAGTTCACCCTCGGCGCCGATGCATCGGTCGCGGCGGGCCCGGTCGGCCGTGATGCGCAAGCATCCACCGATGGCGAACTCAAGGCCGAAATTTTTTCCTATTCGCGCAGTCGCGGCCTGTTCGCTGGCGTCGCGCTGGATGGCTCGGTGATCGCGATCGACAACGATTCGAATCAGGATGTGTATGGCCAAGGCGTCACGCCGCGCCGCATCTTCGAGGGCGGTGTCACAAATGTTCCCGGCGCGGTCGTTGACTTCCGCGATCGTCTGGAGGAGTACACTGCACGCTAGTGCGTCATCCCGACGCTTGTGTGTGCGTTGAAAGTATCGAACGGCGGCAGTTGCCGCCACGCGTTTGACACAGAAAAGTGAGGATTTATGGGCGGTTTTAGTGGTTGGCATTGGATTATCGTGGCGCTGGTCGTGGTGCTGGTGTTCGGTACCAAGAAGCTGGGCAATATTGGCGGCGACGTGGCATCAGC
>JAYVTP010000114.1:0-4338 GCA_043788685.1 Pseudolysobacter sp.
TCGGGCAAGGTCGAAGGCTACGAAACGCTGGTGGCCGAGCGTGGTCGTTCGTTGTCCGGCGGCGAGCGTCAACGCTTGGCGATTGCGCGCGCGATGCTCAAGGATGCGCCGATCCTGATTCTCGATGAAGCCACCAGCGCGCTCGACAACGGCACCGAGGCGCGCATCCAGCGCGCGCTCAACAAGCTCACCCAAGGCCGCACGACGTTTGTCATCGCGCATCGTTTGTCGACGGTACGCAATGCCGATCTGATCCTTGTGCTCAACGAAGGTCGTCTGGTCGAGCAGGGGCGTTATCACGAGCTCGTGGCGCAGGGCGGATTGTTCGCCGAGCTCGCCAATCAGGGGCAGTTCGCGCCCGATGCAGTCGAGGAAGACAGCGTCGAATCGCTCGATGTTGCCGAACGTGAGTTAGCCCACGCCTAGCGTCGCAGCGAGGTATGGCCCATTCGTTGCTATCGATATACGGCAAGTAAATCGCATCAGCACGATTTCATTACGGGCAATGCTGTAAAAAACATTGCAGACCCGGCAAATTGAGCCGGCCGCGGGTTCGATTCACGCAATTTGCACTACCGGCTTGTGCAGTTGCATGCTGCAACTTCCGCATATTCGTAATCCGCGCAGCGCATTCAAACATCCCACTTCGAATTCGAGTGCCAGTGAATCCAAACAAACGTACCGATCCTATCGCCATTCTGCGCAGAACCTTTCGTTATCTGCGCGCGCGCTGGCACCATCGCGTGGCGCAAAAGAAACCGCCGAATGCGCCGCCGTTGCGCGCCGAATTGTTCAGCATGGCGCAGATGGAAGCGCACGGACGCAAACTCGCGCAAAGTCATTGTGTGCGTTTTGGCATGGCACCGGATCAATTGCTCGCGCGCCTCACATCCAACGAACGCGCCTTGCTCGAAGCCTGCGAGCTGTTGTCAAAAGCGGTGGCGTCGGGTCGCCAGATCACGCCGGCAGGCGAGTGGATGCTCGACAATTTTTACCTGATCGAGGAACAGATCAATACCGCGCGGCGCCATCTGCCGAAAGGCTACAGTTGGGAATTGCCGCAACTCAGCGAAGGCGCCTCGCGCGGTCTGCCGCGCGTCTACGACATCGCGCTAGAAACCATTGCGCACAGCGATGCGCGTGTCGATGGCGAAAGCATACGTCGCGTAGTGGCGGCCTATCAGAAAATCAGCCCGTTGACGCTGGGTGAACTCTGGGCGATCCCGATCATGCTGCGACTCGCGCTGATCGAGAATCTGCGCCGCGCCGCGGATCGCACCGCGGTCGGTCGGCGCGAGCGCAACATCGCGATCTCGTGGGCTACACGCATGATCGATGCGGCCGAGAACGATCCGAAAAACCTCATCCTCATCACCGCCGACATGGCGCGCTCGAATCCGCCGATCGACAGTCCGTTCGTCTCCGAACTCACGCGGCGTTTGCAGGGCCATGCATCCACGCTTGCCTTGCCGCTGACGTGGATGCAGCAGCATCTGGCCGAGTCCGGGCTGAGCATCGAGCAACTCGTGCAGTCCGGCCAACAGGGCCAGGCGGCGGATCAGGTCAGCGTCAGCAACAGTATCGGCAGCCTGCGCTTTCTCGGCGTGATGGACTGGCGCGAATTCGTCGATGCGATGAGTCTGGTCGAGCAGACCTTGTGCGAGGATCCCGCCGGTATTTATGCGGCGATGGATTTCGCTACACGCGACAATTATCGACACAAGATCGAGGCGCTCGCGAATCGCTGCGCTCTCAGTCAGGGCGAAATCGCTCGGCATGCGATCGAACTTGCCAAAGTCGCACCCGCCGCCAACGAGCGCGCGCGGCATGTCGGGTTTTATCTGATCGATGATGGCTTGCTATTGCTGCAACGTGCGATTTCGGCGCGCATCGGTTTATTCCTCTGGCTGAAACGCAGCGCGAAACGCATGCCGGTTTTTGGTTATCTCGGCAGCATCGCGGTGATGACCACGCTGCTGAGTTTTGCCGTATTGCATCCGGCGCTAGATCACGCTGTCGCAGGCTGGCGATTGCTGCTGGTTGGCGTACTCGTGGTGATCGGCGTGAGCGAACTGGCGATCGCGCTAATCAACTGGCTCGCCACGCGCATGGCCACGCCGCAGCCCCTGCCGCGCATGGATTACAGCCTGGGCTTGCCGGCCGGCGCACGTACGCTGGTGGTAGTGCCAACCATGCTCAGCGATGTTGCCGGTGTGCATGAATTGATGCTCGGACTGGAGGTGCGATTTCTCGCCAATCGCGATCGCCAACTGCATTTTGCGTTGCTCACGGATTTCACTGATGCCTCGACCCACGCCACGCCGCAGGACGAGATATTGCTGCAGCTCGCGTCCACACGGATCAACGAACTCAACGAGAAATATGGCGATGGCAAGAATGAAAGCTTTTTCCTGTTGCACCGGCCACGGTTGTGGAACGAGCGCGAGCGCACGTGGATGGGCGTCGAGCGCAAACGCGGCAAACTCGGCGATCTGAATGCGTTGCTGCGCGGCCATGCCGGCGATCGCTTTTCGTTGATCGTCGGTGACATCACGCCGCTGTTGCAGGTCAAGTACGTCATCACTCTGGATACCGATACGCAACTGCCGCGCGACACCGCGCGCGAGTTCATCGCTACGCTGATGCATCCGCTCAATCGCGCCGTGCACGATCCACGTAGCGGTCGCGTCATCGCCGGTTACGGCATTCTGCAACCGCGCGTGGCGGTAAGTCTGAGCGGCAGCAATCGTTCGCGTTATGCGCGATTGCACAGCGGCGATTCCGGCGTCGATCCGTATACGCGTGCGGTCTCCGATGTGTATCAGGATCTGTTCGACGAAGGCTCGTTCATCGGCAAGGGCATCTACGACGTCGATGCGTTTGAGCGTGCGCTGAATGGCCGTTTCCCCGACAACCGCATCCTCAGCCACGATTTGCTCGAAGGCAATTACGCGCGTTCCGGCCTGCTCAGCGATGTGCAGTTGTACGAGGATTATCCGTCGCGTTACAGCAGTGACGTGAAACGCCGGCACCGCTGGATTCGTGGCGACTGGCAGATCATGGCGTGGCTATTGCCGTGGGTGCCGACCACAGCGGGCAAGTACGAACGCAATCCGTTGTCGTCGTTGTCGCGCTGGAAAATTCTCGACAATCTGCGCCGCAGCCTGGTGCCACTGGCCTTGGTTGGAATGTTCGTGGTCGGCTGGACGCTGTTTTCTTCGGCATGGTTTTTAACCGTGGCGGTGCTCGGCATCCTGCTGATTCCGGGGATTTTCATCAGCGCTCTGGACGTGGTGAAAAAACCCGCAGAAACAAAATTGCTGGCCCATTTGCGTAGCGCGGCAAGCGCCGCCTTATTGCATTTTTTCAAGGCGACGTTTCTGCTCGCGTGCCTGCCGTACGAGGCGTATTACAACTTCGATGCGATCGTGCGCACCTTGTTGCGGATGTTTGTCACGCGCCGCAATCTACTTGAGTGGCAGGCGTCGAACGTGCAGAATGCCGCGACGCAGGAAAGTGTCATCAACTCGTTGCGTACGATGTGGATCGCACCGCTGTTGGCGTTGGTTTTGATGATCGCATTGCAGCGCCTGCATCCGCATGCGTTGCTGATCGCCGCGCCGATCTTGCTGCTATGGCTGCTTGCGCCAGTGTGGACGTGGTGGTTGTCGCGACCACTGCAACGCGGTGAGTCGAAAATCTCTGCGCAGCAGGCGCAGTTTCTCGGTGAACGCGCACGCCGCACGTGGGGATTTTTCGAGCATTTTGTCAACGCTGACGAAAACTGGTTGCCGCCGGATAATTTCCAGGAACAGCCGTTGCGTGTGACTGCGCATCGCACCTCACCGACCAATATCGGCATGGCCTTGCTCGCGAATCTGGCGGCACACGATTTCGGTTACATCACGGCCAGCCAGTTGCTCGCGCGTACAAGTGCGACGTTTGCGACGATGCAACGGCTCGAACGGTATCGCGGCCATTTCTACAACTGGTACGACACGCTTGACCTGCAGCCGTTGCAGCCGATGTATATCTCTACGGTCGACAGCGGCAATCTCGCCGGACATCTGCTGACCTTGCGCCCTGGCTTGTGCGCGCTCATGCACGAACCGATTCTTGCGCGCCGTTGGAGCGGCGGTTTGCGCGATACATTCGGCCTGCTGCGTGCGACATACAGCGATACGTCATCGCGGTCAGTGGCAGAATTCGAGCAATCCCTCAATGCTTGCGAAGCCATGCCGAAAGCATCGCTGATCGACGTACGCGCGGAATTGCAAAAACTCACGCAAATCGCGACTCATCTCGAATCCGAATTTGCCGGTGAAGCTCACGAAGAAT
>JAYVTP010000115.1:0-21956 GCA_043788685.1 Pseudolysobacter sp.
ACTGCCGTATTTTGGCAATTGGGTTGCACGTTTTTGCCAAGCAATTGACCAATGGTCAACCGGCTGCCTATTTTTGGCAGGTTCTCGGCGTACTCGCCCTTTGCCGGTCAGCATGATCAGCAGTTCCGGTAGTGCTAGATCACAATACCGCGCATGATCAACTCCGCCACGCGGGTCATCCGACGACCGGCCGCTCTCGGCCAGAACCAGCCATTCCTGACCTCGATTGGCCTTCCAGATAGCTACCATCCGAGGCCCTGGCCAAGGCGGCTACTCAATGTGGTCCACGCGTACAGTTTTGAATGCTCCACTGCGAATGCGCGGGACAGCGATAATGTTTTCGCGTCTGTAGCGTGGGGTTGAGTGGCAAGCGCTCTGCCGCTTTAATTGTCAGCTCTTGCCGATCAATGGGTCGGGCATGACGCCGGTACAAGCTCGAAGGCATTGCGAAACACGACGTCGCTGGCGTTCAACACGTTGATCTTGAGCGGCGCTGAAACAGCGGATGGATTGTTGCTGTCGCCACTATAAGTCCCGGTCAGGCTGTAGCTGTCCTGGGGATCCGCACCCGTCACGGCGAGCGTGCTCACCGTGCAGCTTGCACTGGCGGAACTCAGGACGCCGCTGTTGCAGAGCACGGGGGCGCCATTATTGAACGTTACGCTGCCCGTCGGCGTCGTTCCTGTGACAGTGGCGAGCATAGTGAATGGCTGGTTCCCGACGAAGGTCGTCATGCAACTCGTGGACAAGCGGATCGGCGCCAGGATTTCCTTCACGGCATTGTGGCCGGTGTCGGCAACGAAGACATTGCCGCTGCGATCGACCGCGACACCGGTGGGACGGCTGAACCCGCTGCCCAGCGGGTTGACCGTGGTATAGCCCGGCGCCAGGATTTCCTTCACGGCATTGTTCCCCTGATCGGCAACGAAGACATTACCGTTGCCATCGACCGCGACACCGGTGGGATTGTTGAACCCGCTGCCCAGCGTGTTGACCGTGATATAGCCCGGCGCCAGGATTTCCTTCACGGCATTGTTTAGGTAGTCGGCAACGAAGACATTGCCGCTGCCATCGACCGCGACACCGGTGGGTTGGTTGAACCCGCTGCCCAGCGTGTAGACCGTGATATAGCTCGGCGCCAGGATTTCCTTCACGGCATTGTTGAAGGCGTCGGCAACGAAGACATTGCCGCTGCGATCGACCGCGACACCGGTGGGTCGGTAGAACCCGCTGCCCAGCGTGTTGACCGTGGTGTAGCCCGGCGCCAGGATTTCCTTCACGGCATTGTTGCTGAAGTCGGCAACGAAGACATTGCCGCTGCCATCGACCGCGACACCGGTGGGTTGGTTGAACCCGCTGCCCAGCGTGACGATGGTTGCGGCCTCGGCCGACGTTGCAGCAGCGGCGGACAGCGCCATCGCCAGAACCCAACTATTGCGGATATTCATGAAGTTCCCCCTGGATGAGTCGTTGCAGGCAGCAAGATCGGTGCCGGTCAATCGTGGCGGCTTCCGACACATTTTCTACACGATGCGCTGCCGCATCACGGGCAACCGACCCCATGAGCTTACGCACGCCCCGCGTCATTTGCATCTGCCCAGGCCAGACTCTGACGCTGCGCAAAGCCGTTCACCATTGCACCCGTCAATTGTCGCCCCGAAAGTGGATGCGCCAAAGTATCCGAGCGGGATCGAAAGCGGTCAGTCGGCTTCACCACACGTCATCACTTGCTACGCCCGGTCAACTTCACTTCCAAGCTTGTCAGGCCCTATGCTTTGAATGGTCAACGGGCTGGCGACGGTGGTCAGTTTCGCTGCCGAAGCTGGTCAGTTGCTGTGGCAAAAGTGGGCAAGTGGCTGGCATTTTGCATTGCCGCAGCCAGCCAAGGATTTTGCCGTCAGCCGTCAGCGGTCAGCGTTTCGTCGGCAGTTACCAGAACGAGCGCCGCAATTATTCCACGCTGGAAAAGTTTTTCACCGCGATCGACAGCGTGGTCGATGTTGGCATCACAGCGGATGGTTATCTTCTCGTCAGTGATGGCCGACAGGTCAGGCGCTATGTGCAAGATGGCGCGTTGAGCTTCCGCGCGGTCGAAGGGGATCAGCACATCCAATTTTTCGCCGATGCCACGGGTCGCATCAGTGGTCTGGCTGGCGCTTACCGGCACACCTATTCCGATCGCATCGGCGTGCTCGATGCGCCATCGACCTTGGCGCAGACGATAGCGCTGCTCGCGCTCACCTGCATCGGTGTTCTGCTGTGCGTCTGGCGTCGTCGCGTATTGCCGATCCCGCGCAGCTCATGGCGCGGTGCAACGAGCGCGGTCGCGGCGCTGGTGACCGCTACCTTGGCCTGGCTGGTATTTCTCGGTACTGCCGCCGTGGCGCTGGCGCAGATCGGCGCGGGCGGCAGCGATATCGTGTTCGATTATCCGACCACACCATTGCACACGACCGTGGCGTTCGCGTATCTCGCTACAAGTGTGAGCGTGCTCGCCGTCGTGCTGTGGCCGTCGATCTGGAAAGTCCGCTATTGGTCGTTCTGGCGCAAGCTGCGCCACACGCTCGTGTTGCTGATCATGCTCGCGAGCATCGCGCTGTTGTGTTACTGGAATGTGCTCGGCGCGCATCTGGCGGTTGGGCAATAGCGGGACAAGATTTACTCCGCACGGATTTATCTTGTCGGCTTTATTGAAGACTCAAGTTATAGATTCACCGTCGCGCGTTTGCCCAGCCAAGTAGGTCGGAAAAGTGCAGCGCCTTCCGACGAGTAGCGAGGGCGCAATTAGAACCGCGATAACCTCAATTTTCGAATCTCGGATTACTCGCGCCATTGTCGGATAACGCGGCTGTGCCGCTCATCCAACCTGCGACCAACGGAAGTCCCTGTGGGATGACCAACGAAAGTCGGCTTTCGGAACACGATTTGCTCAGCGCTGATTTATCTTGCAAGCTTTATCGTAGCCTCCAACTACAACTTCACCGTAGCGCGCCTGCCGAGCGCATCCGCATGCTGCGCCAGCCACATGCTAGTCTGCGCATGGCCGAGATCGCGCAAGTTGCGCAGGAAACTCAGGCGCGTATTCATGCGTGTCTTGGGGCTGTAACTGTCGAGCGATCCACCGGGTTCGATCAGATGCATGCGCATGCTGTTGAGGCGACTGCCGATCCAGCTGCGTACCGAATCACCCGCCAGTGACTCGCGTGCCTTGAGCAAGGTATCCAGCTCGCGCAGGAACGTGGTCGAAAAACTCAGCTCGACGATGCGCAGCGAAATCTCGCGCACATTTTTCGGTGGCTGGGCATGTTGCAAAGGCTGCACCAGCACCGACAAGATATCGCTGGCGTCGCAGCGATACAGCAACGGTTCGAGTGCCGGATTGCCAGCGTAACCACCGTCCCAATACATTTCGTCATTGATGATCACGGGCGCAAACAATTGCGGCAGACACGTGCTCGCGAGCAGTACCTCGATCGTAAGCTGGGCATTGTCGAACAAGGTCAGCTTGCCATCACTCAGGCGTGTAGCCGCGATGAACAGCGGCCACATTTTCCATGCGCACGATCATAACGCTTTGTGGCCAACACGTATTTCGACGCTGCCAAGTGCAGGATAATTGCCGAGCGTTACCGACTATTGCGGATTTTGCGTCGACACAAAACGGTTTGTGCAAGCACGGTAATCCGCACCGATGACGCAGATTGCATTGTCGCCAGGCTTTTTTGTTGCGCCGGGCCACGGAGCTGGTAAGCTACGCGGCCGTTTCCGCTAGTTTTCTAAGGAGTTTTCATGGGCCGTGGTGACCGCAAGACCGCCAAAGGCAAAACCGCTATCCGTAGCTATGGCAATGCACGTCCGCATTCTGCGACGAAGGCCGTAGTGACCAAGTCTGCCGTGACGGCCAAACCCGCCGTCAAGAAAGCAGCTCCGGTCGCCGCCAAGAAGGCACCAGCGAAAAAGCCCGCTGCCTGAAGGTTGTACGCGTCGGCTTGATCGAGCCGGCGTTAGCGTGAGTTGCAGAGCACAAGCCCCGCTTCGGTGGGGCTTTGGTTTTTCTGCATCTGCGATTTGCTGGCGCTTCCATTGCTGCTGCGCAGAAGACGCTCATCGAGTCAGCTTTTGCGACGCCCGCCGATGATGATCTGTCGCGCCAGATTGCCGCCGATCCAGTAGCACAATTCGGCTGGATGCTGGATATCCCACACCAACAGATCGGCGCGTTTGCCAACTTCGAGTGTGCCGCGATCGAGCAGACCCAGCGCTTGCGCCGCATGCACGGTCGCGCCACGCAAGGCTTCTTCAGGCGTCAGCCGAAACAGCGTGCAGGCCATGCTCATGGCCAAGCGCAATGACAGAACAGGGGAGGTGCCCGGATTCAAGTCGCTTGCAATCGCGATCGGCACGCCATGTTCGCGCAGGCATTCGATCGGCGGCAGTTTCGTTTCGCGCAACGCGTAAAACGCCACAGGTAACAATACTGCCACTGTACCTGCGGCTGCCATCGCGATCACGCCGGCCTCGCTGGTATGTTCCAGATGTTCGGCGGACAGCGCGTTGAATTCGGCGGCCAGCGCAGCGCCGCCACCATCGCTGAGCTGATCGGCGTGCAACTTCACGCGCAAGCCGAGCCCACGCGCCGTTTCAAATACGCGCCGCGTTTCGCCGACCGTGAACGCAATGGTTTCGCAGAATGCATCCACCGCATCGGCGATCCCGGCATGCGCAATCGCCGGCAACATGCGCACACAGATTTCATCGACATAATCGGATTGCCGGCCCGCAAATTCCGGCGGTATTGCATGCGCGCCGAGAAATGTCGTACGTACGGTAATGCCCAGCGTTGCACCAATCCGGCGTGCCACGCGCAACATTTTTTCTTCGGTTTCCAGATTCAGGCCATAACCGGATTTTATTTCCATCGTGGTCACGCCATCGCGCAGCAAGGCTTGCGCGCGCGGCAGCGATTGGGCGAACAACTCATCCTCGCTGGCCGCGCGAGTCTGTCGCACACTGGATACGATGCCACCACCAGCGCGCGCGATTTCCGCATAACTTGCACCTTGCAGACGTTGCTCGAATTCGCTGGCGCGATTGCCGGCAAACACCAAATGCGTATGGCAGTCGATCAAGCCTGGCGTGATCCATGCGCCGTCGACCGATTCGACATTGACGCTGAGCGATTCGGGTTTGTCCGGCAATTGCGACTGCGCTGCGGCGAAGGTGATGCAGCCATCTTTCCAGCCGATTGCGGCGTTTTCGATCGCACCGTAAGCCGTGCCGTTCGCCGTCATGCTGGCGAGTCGGCAATCGAGCAGCAATCCGTCCCAGCGTGCTATCGAAGTCATGGCGAAAATTTCATGCGTGAAGCCTGTGCAGGTTATCGATTGAGTGGAGTCAACGACGCAAGGGAGTTTTTGTCGCCAGTGCGGTATCGAGCTCAGCAAGCGCACCGACGAATTTTCGTTGTGTAAGCTCGGCTCGCAACGGCGCTTGCAGCATGCCGGCTTTGGCTTGCTCGCCGGTCTGCGCGGCGATGCGGATTTCTGCGATGCGCATCGGCAAATGATCGAGATAACTGGTGGTTTTTGCGGCGTAGTCGCGGCTCGCGGCGAGTGCGGTTCTGGCGTGTTCGAGCTGTCCCAAATCACAGAAGGCGCGCGCCCGAATCGCCTCCGCATTGGTCAGATCGCGCGTACTTTCGCTCTTTATCAATATCGGTTCGGCGCGTGCTGTCCGTTCGATCGCCGCCTGTGGCTGATGGGTATCCATATCGAGCTCGGCAAGTGCCAGATCGATGCGTGCGATACGATCTGACTCTTGGCCTTGCTCGGCCAGCGCGCGCGCGGCATTGAGTACGATGCGTGCCGCGGACAGATTTTTTCGCGCGCGCTCGCCATGCGCCACGCTGATCAAGGCCACACTTTTGTAAGATGTGCTCGATACTGATTGACTGACGGTCTGGGCGTGTTGCGCGACCTTGCTTGCTTCGTCGTTCTGGCCCGTATCGTCGAGCAGTTCCGCCAGATAACTCAGCGATGCGACCAGTTGTTCGTTTTGTTGCGCGTGCTCGTTCAACGCTGCCGCTTGTCGGTATGCAGCGAGTGCCGCGTCGGTATGGCCGGTATCGAGTTCGACCCACGCCAGATAGACCAGCGCGCGACTTTCGCCGACGCCATCGCCAAGCGCACGTGCCGATTGCAACACTTCATCGACGTACGGTCGTGCGGCGGCGGCATCGCCACGTGCGACCGCAATCGCCATCAGATTATCCAGCGCGACGTTTTCGTTCCAGCGCGCGGCAGCAGCGCGAAAGCCGCCTACAGCGCGATGATAACGGCGCTCGGCTTCTACCAGATCGCCACCGCGCATTGCCCAGTTGCCGAGCAGCAATTGCACTTTTGCGCTCCACTCGGAATCGCCGAGTGGAGCGAACTCGCGTTCGGCCTGGGTCAGGTCGGCGAGTGCAGCATCGTTGTCACGCAGACCGGTAAGCGCCATGCCGCGCATCGCCAACGCGCGCGCATGCAGGTGCGGCAGATGAATCACTGTGGCGCGTTCGATCAGCCTGGCGGCTACATCACGCGCGCGCGCATCATCGGCCAAGCGCTGCGCCAGCGTGTATTCGCCTTGCAATATCAGCACGTCATCGGCCATGCCGGGTGGTTCGCGCAAAGTTCGCAACGTCTGCTCGGCATCGTCCTTGCGGCCGGCGTAAACCTGCGCCGTCATGAGCCGTAATGCATATTCGGGTTGATCCGGAAAAAACCGCACCAGTGCCTGATACGAGTCGATCGCCTGCGACCACGCGCCGCTGGCCGAGTCGCTGATCGCCTCCAGCGACAAACGCAATTCGCGCGTGGCGGTCACGGCATGTGCGAGCCCAGCTTGCGCGGTGATTGCAGCCTGTTGATTCAGGTTTGCATCGGCCTGGGCTGTCGCGCGCATCAACCAGCCTGGCACGAAATCCGGATAACGCTCGGTCAGCTCGCGCAGCTTTTCACGCGATTGATCGCTCATGCCCCGACCTTGCAGATCGATCGCCTCGGCGTAGAGCTGCGCCGACGCGGTATCGACCGGCATACTGGCGGCACGAACACGCACGATCGATTCGCTCATTGGCGTCACGCCAAGTGCGCTGCGGATGCGTCCACCGCTGCTGTCGATCAGGCGATTAAGCTGTTGCAGATCGCCGCTGGATTCGATTTCCTTGAGCAACGCGCCGCTATGCGAATCGAGCAGGCGTACCTGCAGTTTGACGGCGCTGGTTGAAGTATCGTCAGCGTTGCGAGTGAGTATCGGCAGCAGCACGATATCATCGTTGATCGATGCCCAGTCGGTGAACCGCGCTGCGGCCGGTTCGACCGCTTGCGCCTGCGCCATCAGATCGGGATAACGCAACATCAACGCGTTCGGATACGCCACACGCAACTGTTCCGAAATCGCCAGATCCTGCGCCAACAATTGCGCCACCGCGCTATGCAACCATTGCGGCATATCGGCGTCGACCTGTGCCTGCATGATCGCAATCGCGCGGCGATGCGTGGTTATCGGCAATGGTAAGTCGCTGCGTTTTGCCGTTTGCGGAATGGTTTCGCGCGATGGCCAAAACTGCCATGCGATCAACGCGACAACGATTGTAGTGAGCGATGCGATTAGCCATCGCCAGCTGTTGCTTCGGCGCAATACATAAGCGACCGGCTGCGCTTGATTTTCTAGCGGAGCATCGCTCGATACTGCGTTGTCGAGATTTGTTTCGAGTACCTCGACTGGCGTTATGCGTTGCACTGGCGCGATGAATCGGTAACCGAGTTTCGGCACGGTCTCGATGTAGCGACCGGTGTCGTCGTTGTCGCCGAGGATATGCCGCAGCTGCCAGATGTATTTGCTCAGGCTGGTTTCCGAAACCACAGTATTCGGCCACAGCGCGGCATAGAACTGTTCACGCGTCACCAGATCGCCAGCGTGCGCAATCAGCAACTGCAACGCATCGAATTGTTTTGGCCGCATCTCCGCCACCAAGCCATCGCGTTCCAGCCGACGCTGCCGCAGATCGAGCGTGAACGGGCCGAAGCGCAACAGCGCGGCGTCGACAGCAGGAATCGATAGATGAAGATTGGCGTTCATGGCACACGCAAAAATCGGATGACTCGCATTCTAAGCCCAACCCGTCTGCGAGTGCGTCGACGGTGTTGGCGACAATGAAATCATTCGAAAACGTCGAGGTCACGCGCGAATGTACAGGGTGAACTGACTCCAGATCGCCATTGCCCGCGCAATTTGCCTGCGAGAAAAAAAGAAGAAAAAAAATGGAAGAAAATTCCATGGCCGCGAACCATGCCTGCTGCCACTTTTAGCCGGGGGCTATGTGAGGAGACGTATCATGAAAAATTTGCAGCAATGGAAGCCAATGCTGGTGCCGATGGCGTTATGCGCGATCACTTTTTTCGCAACCACCAATACGCGCGCCGATGGTCAACTCGATCCACGTTTTGCGATCACCGGGCATATGCTGGTGGATGTTTCTTCCGGGCCAAAAGATGTCGGCCGCGTCATGCGGATTCAGCCGGATGGGAAAATCCTCATGGCCGGCACCTGCTATAAATCCGAAACCCTCGGCACGCACACAGATCTATTCCCGAAGTTCTGCGCCACACGGCTGAATGCCAATGGCAGCTACGATACCGGCTTCGGTCCGGGTGGTGTCGGTTATCTGCGCTTCGATCGTTTTGAAGATTCGAGCGGCTGGCCGCATAACTCGGATTTGATGGATGCGATCAGGCTTGCAGACGGGCGCATTGCCTTGGTCGGAATGCCCACTGACGGATCATCGATCATTATTGGTGTACTCACGCCGGATGGCAGCACGCTCGACCCCGGTACGGCCGCAGGCACCGGGTTTTTCACATGGCAATACAACAGCGGGTACAGCAGCTCCAGCACCATGCAACAACAGCCGGACGGCAAAATTCTGGTGGCGGGTTCGGCGACCGGGCCAAACGGCAATCTCGATATGGCGATCAAGCGTTTTCTGCCGGACTTCAGCGTCGACACGAGTTTTGGCAACGGCGGTTACCAGACCATCGCCTTCGATCTCGGCGGACCGTCCGGCGACAATACCGATATGGTCAACAGCATCGTCGTGCAAAAGGACGGCAGCATTTTGCTGGCTGGGGCGTCGGCCATGGCTACGAGCACGCAGATATCGATGTCAATCGCGCGGCTGCTGCCGAATGGCCAGCTCGATTCGAGTTTCGGGCCGAATCAAGACGGTCGCGTGCATTTTGCGCCGACTGCCTTCAGTCTGATTGAGGGCGCAGTCGTTGATCGACAAGGACGCATCGGTATCGTCGGCGCTGCTTATGTCAGCCCGGCCGATGCCGCACCGCGCTGTTTCATGAATCGGCTGCTCAGCGATGGCAGTCAGGATGCGGATTTCAATGCCTCGGCCGGTCCGGGTTCTGGGCAGGCGCAAATATTCCTCGCCAGCCCGATCGGCGGTTTTCATTTTGGCTGCGCGCTGACCAATGTCACGGTACAAAACGACAACAGCCTGATCGCGGTCGGAACCGCGATTCGCGATACGATCGGCGCAACGAGCTATTTCACGGCGGTGAAACTGCGGATGGATGGGTCGTTCGATCCGGGTTTCGGAGTTTCCGGGCAGATGTTCAACACTTTCGCGGCATCCGCTTCCGCCAGCAGCATCGACAACGGTTGGTCGATAGCCATCGCCAACGGCGGGTTGATGATTGGCGGCGCCACTACCAATGCCGCCGGAACCGACGTCAAGTTCGGTGTTGCGCGAGTGACGCTCGATGGAATTTTTGTCGGCACGTTTGATGATTGATCGGTTCACGGCGCGCGTTGCGCTGGCATCATCAAAGCGCACGCTTTACCCTGCGCAGCAATAACAGGGTAGGGCTGATCACACATGAACATTTTCGGGAACAGCGCAAGCCAGTCGTACTTCGCCGATTACGCGTGGCTTGCGCCGGGCTGGGCGGCTAATACGCGGATTGAGGTTGGAGCGAAGGGTCAAAATAGCGGCCTTTTCGTCGGTATCGAAAAAGATCGCGCAGCGGATCAGGCGGAACATCTCGGTCGGTATGTCTTGCCAGGCATGCCGAACCTGCATTCGCATGCGTTCCAGCGCGCGATGGCTGGCCTGGCCGAACGTCAGACGAATGCCGAGGACAGCTTCTGGACTTGGCGCGAAACCATGTACGCGTTTGCCGGGAGAGTCGATCCCGATTCGCTGCAGGCGATCGCTGCGCAGGTGTATGTGGAAATGCTCAAGGCGGGCTATACGCATGTCTGCGAATTTCACTATCTGCATCACCAGCCGGATGGCACGCCGTACGCTGATCCTGCGGCGATGTCGCTGGCGCTGATCGAGGCGGCGAAAGAGGCAGGCATCGGCCTGACCTTGTTGCCGACCCTGTACATGACCGGCGGTTTCGACGGCCGCGTGCTGCACGAGCGACAAAGTCGCTTTTTCCACAATGTGGAAAAGTATATGTTGTTGCTGCAGAAACTGCGCTCGGTCGAATCATCGCAATTGCGCGTCGGCATCGCCCTGCACAGTCTGCGTGCAGTGCCGCCGGAAGCGCTTCGCCAGATCGTGGAAAGCGAGTTTGCGCGCGATTGTCCGATCCATATCCATGTCGCCGAACAGATCGGCGAGGTGCAGGATTGCCTCGCGTATCGCAATGCGCGTCCGGTCGAGTGGCTGCTTGCGAATGCGCCGCTCGATGCGCGCTGGTGCCTCGTGCACGCCACGCACATGACCGAGGATGAAACGCTGCGGCTCGCCGCATCCGGAGTCATCGCTGGTTTGTGCCCGACTACCGAGGCGAATCTCGGCGATGGCCTGTTCCCGCTGAAGAGCTATCTCGATGCCGGCGGCACGCTCGGCATCGGTTCCGACAGTCATATTTCGATCTCGCCGATCGAGGAGTTGCGCTGGCTCGAATACGGCCAACGGTTGCAGAGTCGGCATCGTAATATCGCCGTCTCCGAACTCAGTGAAAGCGTCGGCGAAACCTTGTGGGGCAATGCGTTGTTCGGCGGCGCGCTGGCTGCCGGCGTCGCGATCGGTGAACTCGATGCGGGCGATCTGGCGCAAAGCGCATCAGGTATGCGCGCTGATCTGCTGGTGCTCGACGACAACTCGCCGCTGCTCGCAGCTAGGGATCGCGACACGATACTCGACAGCATGATTTTCGCCGGCAACCAGACTCCCGTGCGGCACGTCATGGCGGCGGGGCGCTGGGTAGTGCGCGATTTTCATCATCACGATGAAGAGCGCATCGCGCAAAGGTATCGCGAAACCGTGCAACGACTCGCGCGGGCCGAGTGAGATAATTTGCGCCTTCGTGCGCGAAACCGACTACGAATGCATGAGCCTGAGTTTCCAGAAACTTGTGCGTTGGCTGAACAAGATTTCGCGCATCAGTGACGGTTTCGAGACATCGAAATCGAGATAAAGAACCATACGCCGTTGTTAAGGTGTACGCGCGTCGGCAGCCGATTTTCGCCCACGCATGAAAAAAAACACCGGCACGCCGAGCGCTAATAGCACTGCTCCCATATACACCGGATTGGCGTACCACGGCGCCCAGCAGATCGATTGGGCACCACATGTTTTTGCATCGGTGATGATGCCGGCGCCGACGATGGTCCAGAGTGCGTAAACTGCGCCGAGTACACCTGCGATTGCGAGCCACACGAGGTATTTTCCCGAGGCTGCAAGTTCACCGCTGCGCAAAAGCTTCAGCGTTGCGAGTGCGCAGAGCAGATACATCACCAAGGACGCGGTGGTGGAAAGCAGGATCATGAAGCTGAAGATTTCGACCATCGATTTTTCGGCATTCATCAGCACCAGAATCGTCACGAGGCCGCTGCTGATGCACAGCGCATTGACGGGCGTGCCGCGTGTCGATTCCCTCGCAAAAATTTTGGGGAAGAGTCCATTTTTTGCCATCTGCAGCGGCAGTTCCCCTTGCAGCAAAATCCAGCCGTTGAGTGCGCCGAACGCACTGATCGCAGCGAACACGGCAAACCATTGCGCTATCGCATCGCCCCAGAACATGCGTGCGACTTCGGCGAACGGCGCGTTCGAATCTTTCAGTACGTCCGCGGGAATCAGCAGCAAAACCACCGAGCACGTGACCACATAGATCAACGCTGTAAGTGAGGTGCCGATGAGAGTCGCACGCGGGATGGTACGCGCTGGATCGTGCACCTTGCCGGCGGGAATGGTCGCCGATTCCAATCCGAGCAATCCCCACAACGTGAGCGTGGCTGCGGCGGTAATGCCATCCAGACTGAAATGCGGATTCATGTTGCTGGAAGTGACGAGTCGCGGGCTGCCGCTGAGGAACAGACAAATTCCCAGCACGGCGATGCTCAGCAGCGGTAACAGTTTCATCACGGTGGTAACGATCTGCACTTTGCCGGCGGTGCGCGCACCGTAGATATTCACGCCGGTGAGCAGCCAGATCATGCCGATGGTAAGCATGGCCGAAGTCTGTGGTGTGGCGGCGACCCACGGCAGCGGCAGGCTGAGATAGGCGACTGCGCCGGTAGCGATGGCGGCGTTGCCGACCCAGATCGAAATCCAGTAACCCCACGCGACGATAAACGCGGTGAGATCGCCGAACGCCATTCGCGTGTACGCATACGGGCCGTCGGCGCTCGGGAAGGCGCGCACCAGTGCGGCGAATACCGCGGCCATCAGCATGGCACCCGTGGCGGTCAGCAGCCACGCCACCAAGCTGTTGAGACCGTATGGCGCGAGCGATGCGGGCAACAGAAAAATGCCCGAGCCGATCATGTTGCCGACCACCAGCGCCACGCACATCCAGAATCCGAGCAAGCGTGGTTTGTTGATCGTTGCCATGCTGACTATCGCTGGCGGCTGATTGAGGAGCGGCGCGGGCGGCGCCTATTGGAGCCGGCGCATGCGCAGAATTTCATGATCGGGCTCATACGTTTGAGGTGCCGCGGCGATATGCGGCACGCAGCAGATTCTGAAAATGCCAAACACCGGATTCGCGTTTCGGACAAAGCCGCCCGGCGACATAACTACCTGATGCCAAGCCACGCTGCACGGCTTCGCAGATCGCGATATCTTCATGCTGAACTTCGTCGCTGAACTGCAGATCCTTCTGCGAGCGATCTTGCATGTCATCAGCCGACGCGTAGTAATAATCGAATTCGACGCGGCAGCGATCCGTGCCGAGCGCGATCACGCGATTGGTCTGCATGCGTCCCGGCATGATGTTGAACATGATGTTCGGGTAGACGAAATAATAAAACGCATCGCCGTCGGCGTAGATGCCATCGGAATTGCGCAACGGCGAATGTTGCAGTGAATGCCAGGTCGCGAGTTCCGTCGTATAGGCGCGGTAATCGAGCATGCGATTCAGGCTCGGATGTACATGCGGCAAGTGATAACCTTCGAGGAAATTGTCGACATAGACCTTCCAGTTGCAATCCATTTCGTAACTCACGCGTCGCGCGAATTGCAGCATGCCAGTATCAAGCGGATGGATGCGTTCGGCGATGCCGGAAAAAATCTCGCTGAAATCCGGCGCGTGCTCGTTCAATGCGACGAAGACCAGCCCTTGCCATTCGTCCACGCGGACGTGGTCAAGATGGATGTCGGCGACGACAAAATCCAGTGCCTCCTGCATTTCCGGGGCGGAGCGCAATTGGCCGTCGAGGCCATAAGTCCAGCCGTGATACTTGCATTGCAACGCTTTCGCATTCTTGCCGTTGCACAAGGCGAGTGGCCCAGCGCGATGACGGCAGACGTTGTGAAACGCGCGCAGCTCGCCATTTTCATCACGCACGATCAGCACGGATTTTTCCGCTACACCACACACCACGTGATCGCCCGGTGCAAGCAGATCACTGGTACGCGCAGCGAGCTGCCAGCTTGCGCCGAATACGTGTTTTTGCTCGTGCCGCAACCATTCGGCTTCGGTGTAGAACCGCGCGCTTAATGCGTGCGCAACTTCGAGTGCAACGGCTTCAAATGCCGTCGATCCAAGCGCGCCGATGATCGATTCGCAATTCGTGTTTTTCACCAACGACATCCCCGGGCGAAGTGAATAGCTGTGCTATCCGCACTTCGTCCAGCCTAGCAGAGCTTGGTCGGGCTGGTTAGCCGGCAACTCAGTGTTGTCGGGATCAAGTCGCAGGCGGCTCGGGATTCAACGCGTTCTTGATCGCGCCGAGTTGCGCACGGGTTTGTGGGAAACCGGCACCGGCAAAAAGCGACTGCACATAACGCGCGCTGAAAAATATCGCGATCGTATGCACAAGCAGCAGCAAACACAGCGACCAAAACCACGCCAGCCCGAGTGCATTCGCACCGACCACAGCGATTGCGCACAGCAGCCACCACGCGGTGAGTGCGAGCAGGAAAACTGCCGCCGCCCCCACTGCTGCATGCAAGGTGCTCATGCAAGCCAGCCGCGCCTCAGCACGCGCCAGCGCCAAGGTCGCGCTGGTTGTGTCGACGACACTTTGCAACAGCGTGGCCACGTCTGCGTGGTGGGCAGACGTGTTGAGCTGCGTAAAACCCGCCGCATCTGATGGCGGTATTTCGGACGTGGATTGCACGCGCGCGATATCGCTCAGCGTAACGCGCGCGATACCAGAATGCCGGCGGCGAATGCCGCGCCGACCACGATCAGCGGATGTTCGCGTGTGTATTTGACCAGCGCCGCTTTCATCACATCGGGATCGAGATTGGCGGCGACCGCGCTGGCCGCGTCTTTCGCCGCGCCGCCAATATGCGTTGCCGCCTCGTGCAAGGCATCTTTCACTTCACTTGCGGCGTGGCCGGTGACGCTGCCGAGGTCACTCACGGCGCTGGAAAAATCATGCGTTGCCGTTTTTTCGGAAGCTCGGGTTTCCTGACTCTTGCTCATGCTGCGCTCTCCAGTGGATGAAATATCAAGTCATGTCTCGCGACTGTTTCGCGATGCGCCTGACAATACCAAAGTCAATGTGAACGATATCTTTTCAAAAGTCGAGAACGCTGCCGCGCTAGCGTTTGCGTGTCGTGACCGGCTTGGCCCGTTGTTCATTTTTGCCAATCGCTGAACCGGTTGCGGCTTCGCTGTCGACGGCAGATTTCCTTGCCGCTTTGTTCTTGCGTCGGCCAATCACATAACGCAATGGTTTGATCAATTCTTTCACGGCGTGCAGCGACCACTCCAGGATGCGGCGCTCATCCACGCCCGTCAATGCGCGTAATGTTTCCGGCATGCTGTGAAGTGCCGTGCCGTTAGAGCGGGCCGCAAGTTGCGCGCGTTTGCCGATCGCATAGGTGATGGCCGCGTTGCTCAGTGCCGATGAAAGCGCGGCGGCGAACGGTGCGAGCCGACGCGCAATGCCGCCACCGAGCCTCGCGCTCAGTTTGCTCAGCGCGCGACGGCCCATCGCATCCACCGCGGTGGCGCCACCACCGCCGGCCCACTGCATGCGTTTGATCAAGGCCTGATGTTCGGCTGCGGGCAGGGCGACGGCGTAAAGACCTAGCGTTTCTTCTACCAGTTCGCGTTGCACGTTCGACAGCAACTTGGCGTCGAGCAATTCGCCAAACAGCAATCCGAGCACGCGCGAAACACCCGGCACGATATCGGTGACGCTGGTCAGCGCGCCGATGCTTGCTGCGCGCAGACACTTGCGCCGCAATAACGCGCGAAATGCCTTGTCGCGTGTCGTCGCGGTAGTGGTAGTGGGCGCCGCACGACGCGCGATGGTCTGGGTCGAGCTGCTGACGGTTTTGACGCGTGGCATGAAGGCATCCTGCTCAACGAGATTCAAGTACGCATGCTAACTCGCGGCGGTGAACGCGGGCAAAATCAGCGGATGATCGTGTTATTGAAAGCGCGAAATACTGACGCAAAGCAGCTTCGTCAATATCTCGCCGCGGCGCGTTCGCGATGAGTTTGTACGTTCAAGTCGGGTAAACTTGCGCGCCCGAACCACAGGAATCCGGCATGAGCGATCCGGCCCGCCACGACAGCATCCGCGCCGTGCATTGGCGCGAAAATCATCTGCGCTTGCTCGATCAGCGCCTGCTGCCGATGCAGGAAATATTCATCGACTGCCGCAGCGCGGATGACGTTGCGCGAGCGATCAAGGATCTTGCCGTGCGTGGCGCGCCGGCGATCGGCATCGCTGCGGCGTGGGGTGTGGTGCTCGCCGCTCAGGGATTGAACGCGCAAGGCGATGTGATCGATGCGACAAGTCTCGAGCCGGTTTTGGCGCAATTGAATGCAACGCGCCCGACCGCAGTCAATCTGGCCTGGGCATTGCGTCGCATGCGCTCCGTATTGGTTCATAGCAGCGATCCATTGACCGCACTCACTGGCGAGGCCGCAGCAATCCAGAACGAAGATCTCGCCGCGAATCGTCACATGGGTGAACTTGGTACGAGTCTGCTGCCGCACCATTGCGGCGTGCTCACGCATTGCAATACCGGCTCACTCGCCACTGCCGGTTTCGGCACGGCACTCGGCGTGATCCGCGCCGGTGTGGCCGCCGGCAAGATCACGCAGGTATATGCGGGCGAGACACGGCCGTGGCTGCAAGGCGCACGACTGACGATGTGGGAACTCGTGCGCGATGGCATTGCGGCGAAATTGATCGCAGATTCTGCCGCGTCGCACCTCATGAAAACCGGTGCCGTGCAATGGGTGATCGTGGGCGCCGATCGCATCGCCGCGAACGGCGACACCGCCAACAAGATCGGCACGTATCAACTGGCAATTGCCGCGCGCTATCACGGCGTCAAGTTCATGGTGGTGGCGCCGTCGTCCACGGTCGATATGGACACCGCCGACGGCGATGCCATCGATATCGAATTGCGCGATAGCACTGAACTACTCCATACCGCCGGGCAACGCAGCGTGGTCGAAGGCGGCGAGGCATGGAACCCGGTGTTCGATGTCACGCCAGCGGCACTGATCGATGCCATCGTCACCGAACGCGGTATCATCCAAGCTCCGAACAACCAAAGCATGTGCGCGATGTTCGCAGATAAAAATCCAGATGATCTCGCAACTTTCGATAGTGCCGGCAAAGGTGAAAACTGCGCGTGACTCGATTTGATTTGTCGTGCCCGCATTGCGTAAATTCAATCGCATGAAAGCAGGATTGCGTCGTTTCATGCTGTTCGGCATCGCCGGCACGCTTGGTTTTGTCGTCGATGCCGGCATTACCTTGCTGCTGTTGCGAATCGTCGGCATGAACTATTACGTCTCGCGCCTGATCGCTTTTTTGTGCGCGGTGGTTACCACGTATCACTTCAATCGACGCTATACGTTTGCCGACCAGATCGATGCCAGCCAGAGCGGATTGCGGCGACGTTATCTGGTCGCGATGGTCGGCGGTTTTGCGTTGAACTACGGCACCTACGCCGCGCTCGGTTTGCGTTTTCCGTTTTTCCACGAGTTTCCGGTCGTAGCGATTCTAGCGGGATCGTTCGCCGGATTGCTGGTGAATTATCTGAGCTCGAAATACTGGGTGTTTCGTGCTGCGCCGGCCGTTGCCGACAAGCCGGCTTCAGTCGATGCCGAGCACGCAACGGCAGACCGCAAGATCATCTGAATTATCGTTGATTGCGGGGGATTTTCGGCGTCACTCAGGCGTGACGTTTCAGGCCCATTCCGCGGCGCATCAGGCGAATTTCCCAAGTACCCAAACGCGCGTACATCGCGTGATCGCTATTCGCCGCCAAAACAAGGGTTTCCGAGAGATTCCGGGGTGTCCTGCGTGCTATAATTCGGGCCTCAACGCCCGCGCATTCCGCAGCACAAAAGCCGTGCTCACACGCGCTCAAACGACAGCTAGCAAAGGAACCCTCTGATGGCAGAACTCGCCAAGGAAGTTATACGCGTCAACATCGAAGACGAGATGCGCCAAAGTTATCTCGCGTATGCGATGAGCGTGATTGTCGGACGAGCGTTGCCGGATGCGCGCGATGGCCTGAAACCGGTGCATCGGCGTGTGTTGTTCGGCATGTACGAATCGAACAATATGTGGAACCGCCCGTACGTCAAGTGCGCGCGTGTGGTCGGCGAGGTGATGGGCAAGTACCATCCCCATGGCGATGCTTCGATCTACGATGCACTCGTGCGCATGGCGCAGAATTTCTCGATGCGCTATCCGCTGATCGACGGTCAGGGCAACTTCGGTTCGGTCGATGGCGATTCCGCCGCGGCGATGCGTTACACCGAGTGCCGTCTGGATCGTTTGTCTTCGGAATTGCTGGCCGACATCGACAAGGAAACCGTCGACTTCGTCCCGAACTACGACGAGAAAGAATCCGAGCCGAGTGTCTTCCCGACGCGCATACCGAACCTGCTGATCAACGGCTCCGCTGGTATCGCGGTCGGCATGGCGACGAATATTCCGCCGCACAATCTCACCGAAGTGGTGAATGCGACGATCGCGCTGATCGACGAGCCGGAGCTCGATATCCAAGCGCTGATGCAATACGTGCCGGGTCCGGATTTTCCGACCGCCGGCATCATCAATGGTGCTGCAGGAATCCACGAAGCCTATCGCACGGGTCGCGGTCGTATCCTCGTGCGCGCCAAGACCCAGATCGAAACCGACGACAACGGCCGCGAGACGATCATCGTCAGCGAGCTGCCGTATCAGGTCAACAAGGCGCGCTTGATCGAGAAGATCGCCGAGCTGCACAAGGAAAAAAACATCGAAGGCATTTCGCCGGACGGTTTGCGCGACGAGTCCGACAAGGACGGTATGCGCATCGTTATCGAAGTGCGTCGCGATACGCTGGCCGATGTGTTGTTGAACAACCTGTTCCAGCAGACCCAGATGCAGGTCACGTTCGGCATCAACGTTGTGGCGCTGGTAAATGGCCAGCCACGCCTGTTGAACCTCAAGGAAATTCTCGAATACTTTATTCGCCACCGCCGTGAGGTGGTCACACGCCGCACGATTTTCGAGCTGCGCAAGGCGCGTGCGCGTGCACATATTCTTGAAGGCCTGACCGTCGCGCTGGCCAACATCGACGAGATGATCGAGCTGATCAAGACCTCGGAAAGCCCGCAGGTCGCCAAGGACCGCATGCTTGCGCGGAACTGGGAACCGGGCCTGGTGCGCGCGCTGCTCGGCGCTGCCGGCGCCGAGGCCTCACGCCCGGAGGATCTGGAAAAAGACTACGGTCTGCAGTCGGACGGCTATCGCCTGTCCGAGGCGCAGGCCAAGGAAATCCTGGAGATGCGCCTGAACCGCCTGACCGGGCTGGAACAGGAAAAGCTGACCGACGAATACCGGGCTTTGCTCGACACCATCGCCGGCCTGATCCGCATCCTGGAAAACCCCGACGTATTGCTCGACGTGATCCGCACCGAGCTGGGCAATCTGATCGAAGAGTTCGGCGACGCCCGCCGCACCGAGATCCGGCCGAGCGAGGAAGACCTTGATGTGCTCGACCTGATCGTCGCCGAGGACGTGGTGGTGACGCTGTCGCATTCCGGCTACGCCAAGCGCCAGCCGGTGACCGCCTACCGCGCACAGAAGCGCGGCGGCAAAGGCCGTTCGGCCACCGCGGTCAAGGAAGAAGACTTCATCGACCGGCTCTGGGTGGTCAACACGCACGACACCCTGCTTACCTTCACCAGCGCCGGCCGGGTGTTCTGGCTCAAGGTCTACCAGTTGCCGGACGCCGGCCCGAACTCGCGCGGCCGCCCGATCATCAACTGGATCCCGCTGTCCGAGGGCGAGAAAGTGCAGGCGGTGCTGCCGGTGCGCGAATTCAGTGACGATCGGTTCGTGTTCTTCGCCACCCGCGATGGTACGGTCAAGAAAACGCCGCTGTCGGATTATTCCCGTCCGCGCGCCTCCGGCATCTGGGCGATCAACCTCGACGAGGGCGATGGCCTGGTCGACGTGCAGCTCACCCATGGCGCCCGCGACATCATGTTGTTCGCCTCGAACGGCAAGGCGGTGCGCTTCGACGAGACCGAGGTCCGCTCGATGGGACGCACCGCCACCGGCGTGCGCGGCATGCGCATGAAGGAAGACGAAGAGGGCGTTGGCGCGAAAGTGGTGAGCATGATCGTGGTCGATGGCGACGGCGATATCCTGACCGCCAGCAGCAACGGCTACGGCAAGCGCACACCGGTGTCGGAATATCCCCGCAAGGGTCGCGGCACCCAGGGCGTGATTGCCCTGCAGACCAGCGAACGCAACGGCCCGCTGGTCGGTGCGATCCAGTTGACCGAGCACCACGAGATCCTGCTGATTTCCGACCAGGGCACGCTGGTGCGCACGCGTGCCTCGGAAGTCTCCCAGGTCGGCCGCAATACCCAGGGCGTGACTCTGATGCGCGTGGCCGAGGACGAGAAGCTGATCGCGGTCGAACGCGTCGATGTGATCGGCGGCGACGACGAAACTTCCGAGCCGGAGCGCGACCCGGCTCCGTCGGCGACGCCCTGAGGCCGCCGGCGAGTGCGCGCCGTTCGATCAGTCCTGCTGGCGTTTGCCGCCGCCCTGGCGCTGCCGGCGGCGACCGCGGCGACGATCGCCGCCGATGGCGGCGAGCCCACGCGTATCGCATTGGCGCGCGACAAGGTGTTGCCGGTCGTGGTCAGCATTCTGGTGGTCGGCGAGGAGTTTCGCCAGGGCGAACCGGCGCTCAGCCTGAGCAGCGGCAGCGGCACGGTGATCAGCGCGCAGGGGCATGTCGCTACCAATGCCCATGTCACCGAGCATGGCCGGTCGTTCCGGGTGATCTTTGCCGATGGCCGTGAGCTGCCGGCAAAACTGGTCGGCACCGACACACTCACCGACCTGGCCGTCCTGCAGGTGCAGCCGCCGACGCCGGAAACGTTCGCTTACGCCGAATTCGCCGAGAAACTCGACTTGCATGCGGGCGACACCGTGCTGGCGATGGGCGCGCCCTGGGGCCTGTCCAATTCGATGAGCGCCGGCGTGGTCAACAATCCGCGCCGATTGCTGGTGTCGCTGTTCGACGACGAGTCCGATTACGAAGACAGCCTCGGCGACGACGAACCGACCGGCCGCTACTACGCCTGGATCCAGCACGATGCCTCGATCGCGCCGGGCAATTCCGGCGGCCCGCTGGTCGACCTCAATGGCCGCATCGTCGGCGTCAATACCCGCGGCATGATTGTCGGCGGCGACTTGGCCTTCGCCATTCCTGCGCCCGATGCCGCCGTCGTGGTGCGCGAGCTGATCCGCAACGGTTGGGTGGCAAGAGTCTCGCTGGGTTTCCGGCTGCGCTCGCTCAAGGGCACGGGCTTCGATCATGGCGTGCTGGTCAGCGCGATCGAGCGGGGGTCCGAGCCGGAGCAGGCGGGACTTCGCGTTGGCGACCGCATCCTGGCCATCAACGGAGAGCCGGTCGATGCCGCCCTGCCGGTCGACGTTCCCGGCTTGCAGGAAAAGATCGCGGAATTGCCGGTGGCTTCCACGGTCGCACTGCGCGTGGATCGCGACGGCAAGACGCTGGCTGTCCGCTTGCGTGCCAAGGCATTGCCGCGTGATCGCGACAAGGAAATGGAAGTCGCGCCGTTCGGAATCTCGGGCCTGCGCCTGAATCCCGACAGCGCACGCCGGCGCAACCTTGCCGCCCAGGTGGGCGTGCTGATCTCCGGCGTTCGTCCGGGTGGCCCGGCGTCGACGGCGCGTCCGGAGTTGTCGCCAGGCGATGTCATTACCCAGGTCGCTGGCGTTCCGGTCGCGAGCCCGGACGAACTCGCCGCGAGCTTGGCGGCCCACCCCGAGGCGGTAGTGCTTTCGGTCGAGACCGGTGGCGAGCAGCAATTGAGCGTGCTGCGCCCGGAATACGGCAACATTGACCACACTCCCGTGCCCGAGCTTCCCAAGGCCTGGGCGGGCGTGGCAGTGCAGGCGTTCACCACGTCGCTGGCGCACGA
>JAYVTP010000116.1:0-3289 GCA_043788685.1 Pseudolysobacter sp.
ACCAGCCTTCGCCAATTCCAATCCGCCGCTTGCCGTTCTGGGCATTTACAAAAGCATCAATATCGGCGATTACGTTACCGCAGTGTTTTACAAAAACAGCAGCGGTACGAATTTCTCGACCAAGCTCGTACGCCAGCTCGCCAACGGGCAACCCAATCCGCATTTCAGCGGGGCTAATAGCAAAATCGTGCTGTCAGATTCCGGCAAATTCATGACCGCAATGGCGCCAATTGCATCGATCGATTCCACCGTGATGGTCGGCTACACCACCAACAGCAATAGTCAGATTGTGCTCTGTCGTTACACCGACAAGGGCTTACCCGATCCGCTGCTGACCGGGCACGACAGTAGCGGTTGCATCTATTTTGCCGCCGCCAGTATCGGAGGGGCGAATGCGAACGGTTTGCTGCCGAGTGCGGTCATCGTGCAACCTGCCGACAGCAAGATCGTGATAGCGGGCTCGGTCAACGACAACAGTATCGGCACGCGCTCGTTGTTCGTGATGCGCTTGAGTGCCAGTGGAGCGCTGGATACCAGTTTCGGCAATGCCGGCATATTCATCTACGCCTACAACCTCAATGGCGGCACGACAAACACCGCCGGAGCGTTGAAGCTCGATGCCAGCAACCGTATTGTCGTCGCTGGCGACACCCAGAACGGCACAGGATTGAATTACGATTTCACCGTACTGCGACTGACTACCGCCGGTGCAATCGATCAGTGCACGCCGTCTGTAGTGACATTTGCATGCGCAATCTCGTTCGATTTTCATCGTGCAGGCGACTATGACGATAGCGCGTCCGCCATTGCTATCGACAGCGGCGGCAGTATCTACTGGTCCTCGCACGTCGGCTCGGCGACGACACGATTTTCTTCGACGGTTTCGGGCCGTAGTACTTCGTCAGCTAAAGCCCGCGCGATCGACGCGATGCTCGGGCTACAATGGTGACCCGTTCCGGTGATGTTTATCGATGTCCAGCTCGCGTCCCCAAAATCCATTGCTGCGTGTGCTGGGTCGTGCGCTGGAGTCCGTGCTCAATCGCGCCGTGGCGCTGGATGACGAAACGCAACAGCGGTTGACGGCGCTGAATGGCCGCGCCATCGCGATCGATTTTTCCGGCATCGGTGTGGCGATGCGCATCGCCGTCGAGAACGATCGTCTGCATGTTGGCCCGGCGTTCACCACCGATGCCGATCTGAAACTGCGCGCGAGTCCGGCAAGTTTCCTCGCGATGGCTTTGCGCCGTGGTGAAAGCAACTCCCTGCCAGCGGGAAAGGTCGAGATTTCCGGCGATGCCGAGCTCGCGCGCCGCATCGAAAAACTCGTGCGCAATTTCCAGCCGGATATTGAAGAAGCATTCACGCGCGTGTTCGGCGATGTGATTGGCTATCAGATTGCGCAGGCATTCAAGCGCGCGTTCGACTGGAGCCGCGACAGCGCGAAAAATCTGATGCAGGACAGCGCGGATTTTTTGCGCGATGAAAGCCGCGATCTCGTCGCCCCGGCCGAGATGGAACAGTTTCTCGACGAGGTCGATACCTTGCGCGACGACACTGATCGACTCGAAGCGCGCATTGCGCGTCTGCGCCAGAACCTGCAAGGCCGCCGCGCATGACGTCGTTGCGGCAGTTGCCGCGTCTGCTGCGCATCGCTGCAGTGCTGTTGCGTTATCGGCTGGATGAGCTCATCAATGCGGCGCATCTGTTCCGTCCGCTGAAAATGATCCGTCCATTTTTTCCGAAGCCACGCGCCGATATTGCGGTCATGCCGCGTGGCGAGCGCCTGCGTCTGGCGCTGACCGAGCTCGGCCCGATCTTCGTCAAGTTCGGTCAGATTCTTTCGACGCGACGCGATTTGTTGCCACCGGATATCGCCGAGCAACTCGCGCTGTTGCAGGATCAGGTCGCGCCGTTCCCGGGGGCGCAAGCGCAGGCAATGATCGAAGCCGCGCTCGGCAAGCCGATTGCCGAATTGTATGGCGAATTCGATCAGCAACCGCTCGCCTCGGCCTCGATCGCGCAAGTGCACGCGGCGCGTCTTCACGATGGCCGCGAGGTTGTGATCAAGGTATTGCGGCCGAATATCGCACTGCGCATCGAGCAGGATATCGGCCTGCTGCAAGCGCTCGGCGCGCTGGCGCAACGCTGGCATCCGAACGCCGACAAGGTGCGGCCACTCGACATCGTCGCCGAAATCGAAAACACCTTGCGCAACGAACTCGACCTGCAACGCGAAGCTGCCAATGCGAGTGTGTTGCGCCGGAATTTTCTGAACTCCGATGATATGTATGTGCCCGAAGTATTCTGGTCGCACAGTAAAGAAAGCGTACTGACCTTGGAGCGCGTGCGTGGCATTCCGACCGACGATCTACGCGCGCTGGACGCTGCGGGAATCGATCGCATCGCGCTCGCCGAAAAAGGCGTGCGGCTGTTTTATACGCAGGTTTTTCGCGACAATTTTTTCCACGCCGATGCGCATCCGGGCAATATCTGGGTGGATGCTACGCGCACTGCCGATCCGCGTTTCATCGCGCTGGATTTCGGCATCATGGGTTCACTGCCGCGCGCCGATCAGTTTTATCTCGCCGAAAATTTCATGGCGATGTTCAACCGCGATTACCGCCGTATTGCCGAGCTGCATGTCGAAGCGGGCTGGATGCCAGCGCATATTCGCCTCGACGAGCTCGAAGCCGGCGTGCGCACGATTTGCGAGCCGTATTTCACGCGGCCGCTATCGGAAATCTCGCTCGGCGAAGTCACCTTCAAATTGTTTCAGATGGCGCGACGCTACGAACTCACGCTGCAGCCGCAACTGATCCTGCTGCAAAAAACCCTGCTGAATATCGAAGGCATGGGTCGGCTGTTGCATCCGCAGATCGATATCTGGGCAACCGCAAAACCGGTGCTCGAAAAAATCCTGCGCGAGCGCTACAGCTGGCGCGCGACGGCGAAGATGCTGCGCACGCGAATACCGGAATGGATTGCGGGTGCGCCAGAAATGCCCGGGCTACTGCACGCCGCGTTGAAAAAATCCGTCGAAGGCCAGCATGAAGTGCGCATCACTTCGGCGGATTTGCGCGCGCTAAGTGAGGTATCGCGCGCGAATCAGCGCTCCCTTGTTCCGGCATTATTCGGTGCGGCGTTATTGCTCAGTGCCGCGATGTTGCTCGCGTTCGATCAGCATGGTCCGCATTGGCTTGGTGTGCCGCTATCGAGCGAGATCACCGTAGTCGTGGCGCTGATCGCTTTCCTGCGCGCACGAGCGCTGCGATGACCGCGACGATTCTTG
>JAYVTP010000117.1:0-3524 GCA_043788685.1 Pseudolysobacter sp.
TTGACCAGCAGGGATGCGGTGGCGTAGTTGGTGCTGCTGATACCATCCACGGTGGCAATAACCTGGAATGCGCCGGACTTTGTGTAGGTCAGCTTCAACTGGGTAGTGGCGTCGTAACCCACACCGATCGGGAAACCCGTTGGCGGGCCAAACGTGCCGCAAAGCTGCGTGTTGCCATTGCACAAAATCAGCACAATCGGCTGGTAGGCGCTGCCATCGAAATACTGCACGACGAGATCGTTCGTGGCGATGCCGCCGCTGCGGCTTATAACAAAATGCACGAGCACATTTTCTGTGGTCGCGCCGCCTGCATTGAGGATGCGCGCACTGTAGCCGGTAATCGGCGTGGCGACATTCGCAGTCTGCGGGCCGGCCAATGTCAGCGCAATTCTGCTCGCCGATTGCACGACATTGGTGCTGTGACTATCCACCGCATACACCGTGTGCGTGCTTACACCGACCACGCTGCCGGCAGCAGTGTAATTGGTGCCGCTGGCGCCGTTCGCGTAGTTGAACGTGTAGCGGAACGGCGTCGTCAGATCGTAACCTTGCGGGATCGCAAAGCCGCCGACCGGGCCATAATCCACGACCAGTGCGCCGCCGCTCAAAGTCAGCGGCAATGGCTTGAAGCTGCTGCTGCTCGCATCGTAATACTCGGCGGTAATGTCACCCGCATGAATGCCGCCGGCGCGATCACTGCTGATCGCCAGATGCACGACCGAGTTCTCGGTCAAGGCTGGCCCGGCGTTGGCTACTTCGCCGGTGAAAACGGTCGGCACGCTGGCCTGCACATTCGTCAGCGGACCATCGAGCTTGAGCACCACGCCAGCACCGAGACCATAATTTACCAGGCCGAGCGCGGCGTTATCGTTGACGTCGTAAGTGCGTGCGAACAAAGCGGCGCGTTGTGTCACATCCATCGCCGCCGGAACCACGCCGCCGAACTGATTGTTCGCCGCTTCAACATTCGCGCGGAACGGACGCACCTGCGTATTGGCAATGCCGCCGGGCGCATTGACATCGTTGTAGTCGAGGAAAGTGCATAACGGCGCGACACCACCCGGCCACGGCCCGACCGCGTTGAGGTTGGTATCACATTGCTGATTGATCAGGTTGAAGTACAACTGCTGCGCGGGATCAAACAAGTTGGCATCCGCGGCCTGACTGCTGCCGAACAACAGCGCGCCGAATGCGGCGGTGCCGTTGGCATCGTTGTCGTTGATGAATTCGACCGCGCGTCCGGCGCCATTCACACCGCTGCCGTTGAAGCTGTTGCGCAACACCGTGATCGACATCGGATACGGCGCCTGCGGCGGCGTATTGCTGTTGATGGTCTTGTTGCTCACGACCAGGCTGACGAAGTCGGTCGCGCCGGCGAGCGGTGTGAACGTGTTGCTGGCAAACGTGGCCAGCGGGAAATCCTCCACGGTCGCGCCGCGGTATCCCTTGGCATACCCGAGTAGCTGATTATTGCTGATCGTGACCGGCACGTTTTGCGAATTGTCGATCAGCCGCAGGATCGAGATATCGGCTTCGAGTTGAGTCTGGAGTAAACCCAGCGCCGCGGAACCTGGCGCTGCGGTAATGACGTTGTTGCTGATTGTGATCGGTGCGACGCCGATGTTCGGCGCATCGAACTCGAGGCCGCCGCCATTGAACGCATTGCCAATGATCAGCAATGCGGTCGGGCCACCAACAATCGTGTTGGCGAAGCGCACGATCGCATCGTGATTCAGGCCAACGCTGGTGTTGCCGGTAATCGTGCCGATACCGCGATCCATCGCGATGCCGGCGCGGAACCTGGTCGCATTCGGGGTGGTGCTGGCGCTGATTGTGTTGTTACTGATCGTGACGCTTTGACCATCACTTTGCGACAGACCCAGCGAATTGTGGCCCGGATCGATATTGATCGATATTCCATTGGTATACCTGTAGCTGGCCGTGCCGCTCGTGGAACTGGCGGTCTGCACGATCTGATTGTCTTGGATATTCAAACCGTCGATCACACCGTTGGCGAGAATGCCTTCCGCCGCGTGTTTCTTGTCGACGCTAAAACGCAGATGGTCGATAGTGACATTCTTGACGCCATTGACTAGCAATACCGGCTGATTCGGGCCACCGGTCAAGCGCGTCAGCACCGCCGGATTTGCGCTATCGACCGAGGTCAGGCGCACGCCGTTTTTGCCGGCACCGAGCGTCGGCATCTGATCGAACGTACCTTGCTCGATGAACACGGTGCCGCCCGCCGTCACTGCGGCAATGCCCAAGTTGATGATGCTGTTGCTGGCGGTGCATTGTGCGGCGCTGCACGGGCCGCTATTCAATTTGCCGAACAGATAATTTTTCGCCGCGCGCACCAACACGGTATCGATCCCGCTGATCCCGCTGAAGCTGGCGCTGGCCGCCGCACCCGACAAGGCCAGCTTGTAGTTCACCGCGGTAAACGTGTTGCCGGTGCCGATGCTGATGACCGGCGAACCAACAACCTCATTGGTATCCTCGACATAGATCGCGCCGAGCGTGATGTTGCTGAAAGCGATGTTCTGCACCAGCGCGCCATTCACCGGGCCAGTGTAATTGGTCGCGTCGGTAGCGAGCACACCCGCATCGACATTGCTTACGCTACCGCCATTGATCGCGGTGGTCGCGCTGAGGCTGCTTGTCCAGTTATTGAGTACATAACCGGCGCGGATACGCGTGTTCGCCAGAGCACTGCCGTCGATGTGATTGTTGTTGATGACGACCGTCTGCGCGCTTCCCATTGACTCGATCTGCATGCCATTCCACTGACCGGTTTGCGCGACGTTCAGCACTGCAATCACGGTATTGTCGGAGATGGTGTAAGTGCTCGCCGAGCCGTAAAACAGATTGTGGAAAATGCCCGTGCGCGTGGCATGGATTTCATTGCGCAACATAGCCGGCGCTTGCAGGCCGGTATCGGTGGAGTAGTTGTTTCCGGTCTGAATACCGACGCGAACCTGGTCCATCAGGTTATCGCTGATCTGCGCATAGAAGTTGGAGCCGGCATAAATTCCGAGGCCCCACGTCGACGGATTGGTAATGTTGCTGAAGCGATTCAACTGGATCAGGTTATCGCCGCCAACACCAGAATCCATAGTCGCAAAGACACCGGCTCCGGGCAGATTGCGCAACACCACATTCTGCACCGTGATACCGCTGCCGCTGGCGAACATGCCCGTCGCCGCATCGGGATTGCTACCGTTCAAATTGAGCGGATTGCCACCCACCGAGGAATTCAAACTGGGATTGTCGCCATCGACGATCAAGCCATCGAGCGATACGCCATCCGAGGCTATTGTGACGACCGCGCTGCTGCTGAGCGAGTCGAGCGTGAGGCTGGTATCGATCACCGCAGGAACCAGAATGGTTTCGGCCAAGTCGCCGACGTTTCGAGTGCGCGCATCAATGCCGGTCTGCGCACCTTGGATCGCCACCGGTTTGTTGATGACCAGATTCTCGCCCGCGCCGCTGTTCTCGGCATAACGGCCGGCGGCGACATGGAT
>JAYVTP010000118.1:0-6244 GCA_043788685.1 Pseudolysobacter sp.
CAGACCTGTGCGGCGGAAAAACGCCGTCGGCGCAAGCGCGGCAAGATGCCCGATCCGGCCAAGCGCGTGATGATCAACTCGATGGTCTGCGAAGGCTGCGGCGATTGCGGCGTGAAGTCGAACTGCGTTTCGGTGTTGCCGCTCGAAACCGAATTCGGGCGCAAGCGCAGCATCGATCAATCGAACTGCAACAAAGATTATTCGTGCGTCAACGGCTTCTGCCCGAGCTTCGTCACCGTGCACGGTGGCGCGCTGAAAAAACGCAAGGGATCAGGCGCGAAGACTGGCTTCGACACGTTGCCGCTGCCGACGTTGCCGGGCCTCGCGCAGCCGTGGAATATCCTCGTCACCGGCATCGGTGGCACTGGCGTCGTCACGATCGGCGCGCTGCTCGGCATGGGCGCGCATCTCGAAGGCAAGGGCGCGACCGTGCTCGACCAGACCGGCCTCGCGCAGAAAGGCGGCGCGGTGACGTGCCATATTCGCATCGCGCCGACACCTGACGATATCCACGCCGTGCGTATCGCGGCGGGCGAAGCCGATCTCGTGATCGGTTGCGACATGGTTGTGGTCAACGATTATTGGGCGTTGTCGAAAATCCGTGCCGAGCGTGCGCACGTCGTGCTCAACACCTACGAGGCAATGCCCGGCACATTCACGCGCAACGCCGACATGCAGTTCCCGGCGAAGGAGATTATCGAGGCGGTGAAGCTTGCGCTCGGCGGCAAGAATCCCGATCTGGTGGATGCCACCGATCTGGCCGTCGCTTTGATGGGCGATTCGATCGCGAGCAACCTTTTCATGCTCGGTTACGCGTGGCAGCAAGGCAAGGTACCGGTAAGTTTCGAGGCGCTGATGCGCGCGGTGGAACTCAATGGCGCCGCGATTGAAATGAACAAGACGGCGTTCCAGTGGGGCCGTCTCGCAGCGCACGATATTGCCGCAGTACAGGCGGCGGCGCATCCGCCGGCACCGATTGCGGAGCGTTCCAGCGAGTCCACCGCGATCAACGATCTGCACCTGAGCGAATCCTTGGACGAGCAAATCGCACGGCGCATGCGTTTCCTCACCGACTATCAGGACGCGAATTACGCCGCGCAGTACCAGACGCTGATCGATCAGGTGCGCAGCGCCGAAAAACAGAAAGCCGCCGGCAAAAATGGCTTGACGGAGGCCGTCGCGCGCTACGCCTTCAAGCTCATGGCGTACAAGGACGAATACGAAGTCGCGCGCCTGTACACCAACGGCGAATTCCTCAAGCGCATCCAGGATACGTTCGACGGCGACTACAAGATTCACTTCCATCTCGCGCCACCGCTGTGGTCACGCCGCAACGACAAGGGCGAGCTGATCAAGCGCGAACTCGGGCCGTGGATGATGCGTGTGTTCAAGCTGCTGGCCAAGCTCAAGGGCCTGCGCGGCGGCACGTTCGACATCTTCGGCAAATCCGCCGAGCGGCGTTCAGAACGCCAGTGGATCGTCGACTATCGCGCCGCGATGATCGAGCTTTGCAATAGCCTCAACCACGACAACCACGCACTCGCCGTGCAGATCGCCAGCGTGCCGGAAAACATCCGCGGCTATGGTCATGTCAAGGAAGCGCACGAAGTGAAAGCCAAGGCCAACTGGAATCAGTTGCTGGCAACGTGGCGGCTGCCGGTGATCACGGCGAAGTCGGCGGCCTGATATCTTTTTGCTGTAAAGCTGACAGATGAGTCAGCTTTGCAGTGAAGTTCGCGCATCGCGGGACTCTCTGGTTGGTAGCTCCCTAATATTTCACGACGCTTTCGGTCGCACCAATTTTACTTGCAGCTCGCAGCCAACGGCGCTGGCATAACGCTTCAGCGTAGCCAGTGAAGGCGCGTGTTTGCCTGCGGACTCGAGCCTGGAGATAGCGCTCTTTGTTGTGCCCATGCGTTCCGCCACCGCGTCTTGGGTGAGTCCAGCCCGAGCACGCGCTTTGAGTAGTTGACCAACAACTTCGTATTCAAGCGCCAGCGCATCGTAGGCTTCAGCGAAGCCTTTGCGCGTACGGGCTTTGGCCATGAACTCGCCATGGTTATGCGGCACAGGGTTATATTTTAGTTCAGTCATCTTGCAACTCCTTCAGACGCCTGCGCGCCAACTTCAATTCCTGGGCGGGCGTTTGTTGCGACTTTTTTACAAACGCATGCAGAACGACGATGCGCTTACCTATGAGGAAACAGTAGAAAGCGCGTCCGATGGCAGAACGACCACGCGGACGCAACTCGAAGAGTCCGCTGCCGAATGCGCGCGAATGCGGGAGCCGCAGGCTGGGGCCATGTTCTGCCAACAGCTCGACCAGGCGCGCATAGTCAGCCAACACATCCACCGGCCATGACTGCATTTCTGCCATGACCCGCGCATGGAAGTATTCGATCTCGAATGGCATATCTTCATGTTAGCAAATACGCTAACTCTGCCGCAATATGCACAGATGCTGGATTCCGACTTTAGCAACCAAACAAAATCGAGCTTATATCGAGCCGAAGGAAAGTACGATCAGTTCTGCGCGTATGATAGGAAGTTTGATAACGCCGCAATCGAGCTCTGTTGTTGATGGATCAGGCGAGTTTTCTGCAATTGCTGATGCACGTGGATTGGCGTGCTGCATTCGATGCGGCGACGCTGACGCGCGCGGATGGGTGTGCCCGCGAACACCGTGTGTCGCAGTTGCGCTACCCGGAGTCCGCGCAAGGCAGCCTGCAAGGTGTGGTGCGCGCGAATGGTCATGCGCCGTATCGCTGCAGCGTGAATGTGTTCGAGCCGAACGGGCCGCTGGTGAGTACCTGCACATGTCTGATCGGCCACGGCTGCGTGCACGTCGCCGCGATCCTGCTCGCATGCACCGCGTTGTCTGCTGCGCACACCGTGGCCATCGAGATTTTGCAAGTGCAACCGACGCCAGTTTTGCGCCTGCGCAGTCTGCACGCCGCACGCGAACGACATGGCCGCACGGTGCAGGAAATCCTCGGTTGCGCGCATCTGTTTTTCGATTACGCCAGCCACCGCATGCAGCCCGATGAAATGCCGCGAGTGCGTCAACTCGCGGACGGACGACAGATCGACGTGGTGTCGAATCGCGCCGCTGAACTGGCGGTGTACGAACGCTTCGAGGAACTCAGCCTGCTCGATGCACAACTGCTCGCGCCGTTGCTGAGCGAAGGTGCCGAGCAACTCGGCGATGGTGATTTTGTGCTCGAACGCGGTCGCGGCGAAATCGCATCGCCCGATCATTGGTTGCCATTATTGCCGCGGCTCGCCAACGAAGGTTTCCAGGTTGAATTCGATGCGAGTTTCCCGATCGAGGTGTTGCCGCCGGCGGAAAAATGGGTCGCGGAAATCGATGACAGCGCAGCGCGCTGGTTCGATGTCAGTCTCGGCATCGTGATCAATGGCGAACGTATCGACTTGCTGCCGATCCTGCGTCGCGCACTGAGCGATCCATCATTCCCGCTTAAACCCACCGCGCACGAGGCCGAGGATGCAATGTGGCTGGCGCCGCTCGACGAGCGGCGTCGCCTGCCGCTGCCGCTGAAGCGCGTGCGCGCACTCATCGCGCCGCTGCTGGAATGGCTCGAAAATTCCAGCGGCATGACCGATGGCCATCTGCGCTTGCACCGTGCGCAGGCTTCGGTGATCGATGAGCTCGCACGCGGCGCCGGCTTGCCGTGGCATGGCGGCGAATCGTTGCGCGAGCAGATTGCCAAACTGCGCGAACATCATCATGTCGTCGACGCGCCACCGGGATTTCTCGCGACGCTGCGGCCGTATCAGCAGGAAGGTCTGGCGTGGCTCGGTTTTCTTGCCAAGGCCGGCCTTGGCGGCATTCTGGCGGACGACATGGGCTTGGGTAAAACCGTGCAGGTACTGGCGCATGTGCTGGCGCAATATCAGGCGCAGAAAATTTCGGCGCGGCTGCCGACGCTGGTGATCGCGCCTACCAGCCTGGTCGCAAACTGGCGTAGCGAAGCCGTACGTTTTGCGCCGCAGTTGCGTGTGCTGGTGCTGCACGGATCGGCGCGCGAATCGCAGTTCAAGTTGATCCCGACGCATGATCTGATCATCACCACGTATCCGTTGCTGGTGCGCGATCGCGACGTGCTGCTCGAACATGTTTTCGGCCTGCTCGTGCTCGATGAAGCGCAGATGATCAAGAACGCGCAGACGCAAACCGCGAAGGTCGTGCGCGAAATAAAAGCGACGCGGCATATCGCGATGACCGGCACGCCGCTGGAAAATCATCTCGGTGAACTCTGGGCGCAATTCGATGCGGTCGAGCCCGGTCTGCTCGGTGGCGAACGTCAGTTCACGCGCACCTATCGCACGCCGATCGAGAAACACGCGGACGCCGATACGCAGGCGATGTTGAATCGCCGCATCGCGCCGCTGCTGTTGCGCCGGCGCAAACAGGACGTGCTCAAGGATCTGCCGCCAAAAACCGAAATCCTGCGCCTGGTCGAACTCGAGGATCGCCAGCGCGAACTCTACGAAACCCTGCGTCTGGCACAGCACGATCGCGTGCGCGAAGCGCTCGAACATCGCGGCCTCGGGCAATCCGGCATCGTCGTACTCGATGCGCTGCTGAAGTTGCGCCAGGTCTGTTGCGATCCGCGCCTGGTCAAGCTCGATGCGGCGCGTGGTGTCGAGGAATCGGCGAAGCTCGACATGCTGCTCGAACTGCTCGATCAACTTGTCGCCGAAGATCGTCGTGTGCTGGTATTTTCGCAGTTCACCGAAATGCTCGATCTGATCGCAGCGTCCCTCGATGCGAGGAAGATCGACTACCTCATGCTGACCGGTCAGACCAAGGCGCGCGCGCCGCTAGTGGAACGTTTCCAGCGCGGCGAAGTGCCAGTATTTCTCATCAGCCTCAAGGCCGGTGGTGTCGGCTTGAACTTGACCGCGGCGGATACCGTGATCCACTACGATCCGTGGTGGAACCCAGCGGTGGAAGCACAGGCATCGGATCGCGCCCATCGCATCGGTCAGGATAAATCTGTATTTGTATACAAATTGATTTGCAGCGGCACGGTCGAAGAAAAAATCATGGCGCTGCAAACGCGCAAGGCCGAGCTGGCCAGCGCCGTGCTCGAAGGCGGCAGCACACAGTCGCTGCGCTTCGACGAGGAAGATCTGGCCGAGTTGTTCGGGCCGTTGTAATCGCATTGGTTTGCGAGGTTTATTTTTCTGCTCAGCAACGCATCGTGCCCTCACCAAACTGCTGCATCAATCCATGTGCCTGATTGCACTCGCCCTCAACGTCCATCCGCTGTATCGCCTGATCCTGGCCGGTAATCGCGATGAATTCCACGCGCGACCCACCGCACCGCTGGCGCGTTGGAACGATGCGCCCGATGTGCTCGCGGGTCGCGATCTCGAAGCCGGCGGCACGTGGATGGGTGTATCCGAACGCGGTCGTGCTTGTGTGGTCACGAACGTGCGCGAACCGATGCGCCCAGGCGATTTTGCATCGCGCGGCTTGCTCGCTTCCGATTATCTGCAAGCGACTCGGAGCGCCGAAGAATCAGCCCATACCTTGCTTGCCACAGCCGATAGCTACCGACCGTTCAATCTGTTGCTGTTCGACAAACATGATGCGTATTTTGTCAGCAATCGTGCGCAACCGAATACGCAGGTGTTGACGGCCGGAATCCACGGACTTTCCAATGCGACGCTGGATACGCCGTGGCCAAAAACCCGCCGCCTGAAACAAGCGCTACAGGACTGGATAACCAAACCTCAGGCGGATTTCGAGCGCGAAGATTTCGCCGATCTGTTCGCCGCGCTGGCCGACGAAACTCTAGCCGCTGATGCCGATTTGCCGAATACCGGTGTGGATATCGAAATCGAACGCCGGCTGTCGCCCGCGTTTATCCGCGGCGCAATCTATGGCACTCGCGCCTGTAGCTTAATCGCGATCACGCATGGTGGTGAAGCGGTGTTTATCGAACGCCGTTTCGGTGTGGAAGCGGCGTTTGAAGGTGAGACGACATTCCGCTTCAACTACGGAATCGATCAGCGCGAATCCGCGCGTGGCTGAGCTTGCGACACGCGCTGAAATACTTCATCGCAGACCCGCTCCAACCGTGTATTTCAAGACGTCGATCTATCAATTCGGCACACCAAATCCATCCTTGAAAATGATGTCGCCACCGATCACAAAATCACCCGGTGAGATGTCGAAGAAAATATTGTTGCTGCAACGTACCTGGATGCGCGC
>JAYVTP010000119.1:0-10874 GCA_043788685.1 Pseudolysobacter sp.
GCACTGCTTGGCTTGACGCTGCACACTGTCGCTCACGCTGGTGCGTTGTACAAATGCGTGAATGGCGAAGGCCAGATCGCCTATACCAACAAACCCGCGGGTCTCATAGATTGCGTGAAGCTGTCGAGCTTCGTCGATCCGCCGCCAGTGAAGGCGCAGGCGAAGTCTGCAGGTAGCGACACGACCAAGGTCAGCAATCCAAATTATCGGTCCGGACCGGGTGCCGCGCTGCCGGAAACTTTGCCGGCACCGATCAATGCTTCGGCCAGCGCTGCTGCGGCAGTGAATCCTGCAAGTACGACGGTGCTGACGCCACAGACCGGCGCCAATCCGTGGCTGAAACCACTGGCGGCAGCAGCCACGGCTGCGATCGATTTCAAAGTGCAGCGCGGCTCCGTTTACAAGGTTTCGCGCGCCAACGGCATCGTCGAATATACCAATGTCAAACCGCGCGATCACAGTCCGATCGAAGTGTTATTCACCTATATCGCCACCTGCAGCGCTTGCGATGTGCACTCGCCGATCGACTGGAATCACACCGCACTGAACCTGCTTGCTTATCACGATGAAGTAGTCACTTACGCGTTGCAGTTCGGCGTGCCGGAAGCACTGTTGCGGGCGGTGATCCATGCTGAATCAGCATTCAATCCGAACGCGTTGTCGTCGAAGGGGGCGCAAGGTTTGATGCAGCTGATGCCGGACACGGCGACCGATCTGGGCGTGGTTAATCCGTGGAATGCCGCCGAAAATATTCGCGGCGGCGCGCAGTATCTGGCGCAGTTGCTCAAGCACTTTAATGGCGACGAACGTCTGGCGGCAGCTGCGTACAACTGCGGTGAAGCAAACGTGCGCAAGTACGCGGGCGTGCCGCCGTTCGATGAAACTCAGGTTTACGTCGAACGCGTCGGCACCTTGCGGCAACGTTATGCCGGTGCGCCGATGGCGGCGAACTAACCGCAGATTTTCTACCGAGCGGTTTCAAGTTCCATAAACAAAAACTCCCGGCCTTGGCAGGCCGGGAGTTTTCTTTTGATCGATCAACCGATCCGCCCGTTGCGCGGCGGATCGGTCATCAACGTGATTACTTACGGCGTGTAGCTACCGACCAAGCTCACACCCGAATAGGCAGCATACGCATTCAGCTTGATGTGATACGTACTTCCTGCAGTGAGCGCGCAGCTTTCGTTATTGCCGGTGATATACGGACGGCAGCTGTAGCTGCTCAGGGTCGGTGCGGCACCGACTTGAACATATAGGTCAGCATCGCCGCTACCGCCGGAAATGGCCACGGTCGCGGCGGTTGCACCTGCCGGAACAGTGAACGTGTAATCGGCCGAGAGCACGCCGGTCGCACCGGACAGACCGGTCACCGCGACGTTGTTGCTTAGCACATTGCCGCCACCACCGCCCCCCGCTGTGTACTTGCCGACCAGGCTGACGCCCGAATAAGCCGCATACCCGTTGATCTTGATGTGGTAGGTATTGCCAGCGGTCAGCGTGCAGCTTTCGTTATTGCCGGTGAGATACGGACGGCAGGTGTAGCTGCTCAGGGTCGGTGCGGCACCGACTTGAACATATAGGTCAGCATCGCCGCTACCGCCGGAAATGGCCACGGTGGCCGCAGTGGCGCCGGCAGGAACAGTGAAGGTGTAATCGGCCGAGAGCACGCCAGTCGCACCGGACAAGCCAGTGATTGCGACGTTGTTGCTCAGCACATTGCCACCGCCACCGGTGCCGCCAGTGACGGATAGCGAGACTGTCTTGGTGTTGGTCGTGCCACTCGCACTGTCCGTGACCTTTTCGGCAACACTGTAGGTACCCGCAGCTGCGTAAGTGTGGCTCGGGTTGGTTGCCGTAGAGGTACCGCCGTCGCCGAATGTCCAAGCATGTGCGCTGAGCGTGCCGCCGCTATCGGTGGAACTATCGGTGAAGCTCACTGCCAATGCATTGGCGGTGTAGCCGAAGTTCGCTACCGGTGTGCCACCGCCGCCACCACCGCCGACGATCGGGTGGGTAATTGCGCACGAGTTAGTGTCATTTGACCAACTGGCTTGCTCGGTGTAGGTGCCGTTACCAAAGGTAATGTTCGCTGCACCTCCGGTTGCGCCTGCTGCGATCCAGGCGCACTCGTCGGAGTTTTCTTGGCCGTTGTAGGTTGCATCACCGGTATGGTTAGTCCAGCCGCCGGCCGGGAACTGGTCCGACATCATCTCGTGCCACTCGTGGCCGAGGGTCATCGTATAGCCGTCTAGCGTACCGGGGCTGTTGACGAAGCCCACACCACAGCCGGCGCCCGAGTCCATGTTGTACGGCTGATTACTGAACGCAATGTCACCATAGGGCGAGGACACTGCGCCACCGCCGGAGAGCGAGGTATCGCCGGTCCAGTCATGCCATGCACAGTACGCACCTTGGTAGGCGTCCGGGTTGGTTCCGGTCGGCGACATGATCACATAGTAGGCATAGCGGTTCGACGCTGCGGTGGTGTTGCCGAAGTGCGCAGCGGCATTGACCGCTTCCTGCCCGAGCTGGTTACCCGTTGCGCTACTCGGTGACGAAACCGAGTTGTCGTACCAGACACCGGCCAACACGCCACCGGACTGGTACGGGATGAAGTTGCCATTGGCCGGGCAGCTAGTTGCACCGGATGACACATTGGGGCCGTCGCACCACTGGGTTAGCTCCGCTGACCATAGCTCGCTGCCGGTGCCTACACCCTTGAACATTTGTTGCGCGACAGGCGCCGCACCGTTCGCATCGCCCGAGAAAGTCGCGTTGCCGTTGCCATCAGTGCTCTTGGAGCCCCATTGGCTGCCGTAGAACACCAAGTAGACCTTTGCGTGACCGCTCAACACACCGACGCCGTTGTTGGCACCACCGTAGCTGAGCGTTTCGGTGCCGGTTGCTGCTGCAACCAATGGCTGATGAGCTGCAGCCCACTTCTGCATAGCAGCGTGAACATTAAGTGTCGGCATGACTCCGTGGCGATAAGGATGGCCATATCGCGGCGAGTAGGGATTGCCTGTTCCGCCGGCTTGCATGCTATCAGTACTGCTATCAATTACTGCAGCACTATCGCTATCCATTGCTGTAACGCTGCTATCCGCGGCACTAACGGATGAAGTAGCCAAAGTAGCGATTACTGTAGAAACAAGAACGGCTTGGGTAAAGACGAACGCCTTGCGGCGCAGAATTGCGAGTTTTGAAATTGACACGAAATTACCTCCAACGAGTTGGTGTAAATGGGATGCCGCGTATGCGGTTCCAGTGTTTTATTTCTGTATTTCTAGTTTGCCCCTGTTTCGCTTGCACCGTTGCACACTCAACCTTTCCCCAAAGGGCGAGCACATCATTCGTATTAAGTTAGCTGCGGCGCGGAGTATTCGCAAAGAACGAATCGGCGCTGCTTATACGCTTTGAACCAAGCCTGAACCGGCTTCAACTCTGACCGCGGCGGAGCGTAACAGCGGTTTTTTGGTGGGTCAAGCCAGCAAGTGCTATAAGTAATTGCCGCTCCTCATAATATATTGCGACGCATCATTAATTTAATTTAAGACTAAGTGGTAAATATAATCCGTTTCGTCTGAAACCATTCGAGTGGGTACGGATCAGGATGCTGATTCAAAGAGAAAAAATACTACGAAGATTGCGGTAATTTGTGACCTGCAACTTGCAGTAAATTGAAATGTGCGTGCATTTGCACACGGCTTTTCAGCCTGATTTATTTACATTTCGCGTAGCTGATTCAAGCAAAAAAGCGCTGAGTTATATATCGCGCATTTAGATAATTTGTTTTATAAATAACATGGCGATGTTCGCTCCTCACGCCGATTTTCTCCCGCGACACCAATCGCGATACTGCCCCAGCTAAACCTGCGAGCGCAGCGCGACTTGTGATTCGAGATGTTGCATCGAAAAAACGCGCAGCGAAAACCTGCGCCGATCCTCATGCGGACATTGCAATGCTACTGCGCGCAGATTGAGCATTCTTCCGACGAAGGAAATGTGCGCCAGCGAAACGCAATATTCCATGCGTTCGCATCGAAGGGTTCAGTCGTTCGACGCTGAAGAAGTTTTTCGCGTGGACTGCACCGACGCAGCCTGGCGTTCGCTCATCCGCCCGCAGGCGAACTCATTGCAGGGCGTTGCATGAGCGTGAGTTCGGCGCTGAATGGAATCCCGCCTTCATGCAGGCCCTCGATCTTGATCTTGCTACCGGGAGCAAGATGCGCTTCGCGATTGCGCAGTTCATTCTGGCCGACGATTGGTGAGTCGTTGAGCTTGAGCAGGATGTCGTGCACGCGCAGTCCGGCTTTGACCGCTGGGCCGTCGGCATACATGTCGACCACATCGACGCCGCTTGCCGCTGCGGGCAGCCCGCTATTGATCGGCACTTTTACATCGTCGTATTCGATGCCGAGCCAGCCGCGGATCACCTGGCCATTAGCGATGATCTGGTCGAGCACCCATTTCGCTGTTGTCACCGGGATGGCAAAACCGAAACCTTCGGCGCCGCCGTTCTGGCGGAACACGGCGGTATTGATGCCGATCAGTTCACCGTAAGCGTTCACGAGTGCGCCACCCGAATTGCCGCTGTTGATCGCGGCATCGGTCTGGATGAAATCCTCGTACGGATTTTGCACAAGTTGGCGCCCCGTCGCGCTGACGATTCCCATCGTCACGGTCTTGCCGAAACCGAACGGATTGCCGATCGCCAGTGCGACGTCGCCGACATTGGGCGGCGCCTGATCCGCAATCACTATCGCCGGCAGATTCGAGGCATCGATTTTCAGCACCGCAAGATCGGTATCCGTATCCGTGCCGATCACATGCGCCTGGGCAACACGTCCGTCGAACAGCAACACCTGGATGTCATCGGCGCCGGCGATGACATGGTTATTGGTCAGTACATAACCATCCGCGCGGAAGATCACGCCGGAACCGAGGCTGCGCTGGCGCCCTTTCTCGATCGGCCCGACCACGCTGCCGCCAAAAAAACGCTGGATCAACGGGCTGGTGTAACCGCGCCGGATCGGGACCACTTTGTTCGCATAAATATTCACCACGCTCGGCGCGGCATGGCTGACCGCATCGGCGTAAGACGCTCGCGCGCTACCGCTTGCAGACGATTGCGGATTCCTACTGTTGTGCACCCGCGTTGTATCGGCCTGCGCAGATGTCGCCGCGGCGATGTTCGTCGATGGCGCCGAGGGCAATGGACTTGTACCTAGTCGCCCGCGAACTTGCTCGGCCGCATCCGGCCAGAACTGATTGACCACATACGCCAACGCGAGTCCGAGGACGATGAATTGCAGCAGGAAGAGGGCGGTTCGAATGGGTGCTTTCATTGAGCTCTCGAGTGACGATAGTCATGTCTGGCGCAAAGTAGCGAGAGCGTACGCCAGTTTCGCCGAAGGCCAGCAACGCAAGTCTGAGCGCACATCATAATTCGTTGTGCGTCGCGGTGCGCTTCGTTAAACTATGGGGGTTTTTCGGGAGTTCACTCCCGTTCCTTTTTCTCAATGTTGATCATGCGGAGAGCCGGATGGCGAACGAAGGCGTGAATCATGGCCGTCGCCGCTTCCTTACTGCCACGACTGCGGTCGTAGGTGGTGTTGGAGCGATTACTGCGGCTGTGCCTTTTCTCAAGTACTGGGAGCCAAGCGCAAAAGCCAAACTGGCTGGTGCACCGGTGACACAGGATATTTCCAAACTGGAAATGGGCCAGATGCTCATTACCGAATGGCGCGGTTCACCGATTTTCATCGTGCGCCGAACCAAAGAACAACTCGCGGTGTTGCCGAGCCTGGACGCGCAGTTGCGTGACCCGAAATCGGAAAATGCCGCGCAGCAGCCGGCGTTTGCGCAGAACGAATTCCGTTCGCACAAGGAGCATCCCGAATTGCTGGTTCTGGTCGGCGTCTGCACTCATCTGGGTTGTTCGCCGAAGTACGTCGGTGAACTCACCCCCGAGCCGTTCGATCCGAACTGGAAGGGAGGATTCTTCTGCCCGTGCCACAAGTCGCGCTATGACATGTCCGGTCGCGTTTTTCAGGGCGTGCCCGCGCCGGCCAACCTGCCGGTGCCGCCGTATCGTGTGGTCAGCGATACGCAGATCGTCATTGGCGTAAATCCTGAAGGAGCTGCGTAATGGCTGGCATTCCCCAAAATCCGTACAAGCCGAGCAATAAAGTGCTGGCTTGGGTCGAAGATCGCTTGCCGATCGGCAATTTCCTGTCCTCGCATACCAGCGGTTATTATGCGCCGAAGAACTTCAACCTCTGGTACTACTTCGGCTCGCTCGCATTGCTCGTGCTGGTCAACCAGATTCTCACCGGCATTTTCCTCACGATGAACTACAAGCCGGGCGCGGCCACCGCGTTCGACTCGGTCGAGTTCATCATGCGCGACGTTGATTGGGGCTGGCTGATCCGCTACATGCACGAGATCGGTGCCTCGATGTTCTTCATCGTGGTGTATCTCCACATGTTCCGCGGCCTGATGTACGGCTCGTTCAAGAAACCACGCGAACTGGTGTGGATCCTCGGCATGCTGATCTATCTCACGCTTATGGCCGAGGCGTTCATGGGATATGTGTTGCCGTGGGGCCAGATGTCGTTCTGGGGCGCCAAGGTGATCATCTCGCTGTTCGGCACGATCCCGATCATCGGCGATCATCTCGTGCAATGGATCATGGGCGACTACATTCCGGGCGATGCCACGGTAAACCGCTTTTTTGCATTGCACGTGATTGCGTTGCCGCTGGTGCTGCTGCTGTTGGTGGTGCTGCACTTGGCAGCGCTGCACGAAGCCGGTTCGAACAATCCGGATGGCGTCGACATCAAGGCAAAAAAAGATGCGAGTGGCCTGCCGCTCGACGGCATTCCGTTTCATCCTTACTACACGGTCAAGGATCTGTTCGGCGCCGGGTTTTTCCTGATGATATGCGCGTTTTTCCTGTTCTTTGAACCAACCGTCGGCGGCATTTTCCTCGAGCACGACAACTTCATCGAAGCCAATCGCCTGGTCACGCCGGAACACATCAAGCCGGTCTGGTACTTCACGCCGTACTACGCCATGTTGCGCGTCGTGCCGTCCTATCTCGGCACGGCAATCTGGGGCGTGCTGGTGATGTTCGGTGCGATCGTGATGCTGTTCCTGGTGCCGTGGCTGGACAAGAGTCCGGTGCGCTCGATCCGCTATCGTGGCTGGATGTCGCGCACGGCGCTCGCGGTGCTGGTGGTGTGTTTCATCTGGCTCGGCAAGATCGGCTCGGGTCCCGGCACTGACCCGAGTGAGGTCATCATCGGGCGACTTCTGACTATTCTCTATTACGGGGTGTTCGTGCTCATGCCGATCTATTCGCGCATCGATGCGACCAAACCGGTTCCGGATCGGGTGACCACGCATGATTAAGCACGCCATGACCAAGTTCGGTCTGATTGTTCTGACCGCAGCGCTCGCGGTGGGTACTGCGTATGCGGAAGAAGGCGAAGGATTGCTGGCGTCGAATTCCAGCGTCGGCAATATCGCCGGCCTGCAACGCGGTGCGCAGACCTTCTTCAACTACTGCTCGGGCTGTCACTCACTTAAGTACATGCGTTATTCGCGCATTGCCGAAGACCTCAATCTGTCGGAAGAGCTGGTGACGAAAAATCTGATCTTCACCGACGCCAAGATCGGCGAGCCCGCCATGGCAACGATCAAGGCCAAGGATGCGGAGAGCTGGTTCGGCAAGGCACCGCCGGATCTGTCGCTGGAAGCGCGCGCGAAAAGTCCAGACTGGATTTATACCTACCTGAAATCGTTCTACGTCGATCCGTCGCGTCCGGTCGGCTGGAACAATACGCTGTTCCCCGGCGCCTCGATGCCGAATGTATTGTGGGAATTGCAAGGTGTGCAGACTGCCGATTTGGTGGCGGCGAAGCCAGGCGAAGATGCGCATATCGGAAAACTCGTGTTGTCGAAGCCCGGCAAACTCTCTGCACAGCAATACGACGAAACCATCCGCGATCTATCCTCGTTCCTGCAGTATGTCGGCGAGCCCGCGGCGCTGAAGCGGGAAGCCGCCGGTGTCTGGGTGGTGCTGTTCCTCGCGTTTTTCACTTTCATTGCCTGGTTGCTCAAGACCGAATACTGGAAAGATGTGCATTGACTGCAATGATCGTGACTGTTGTCTGCGATTGAGCATGCTGATAATCACAGCCGCTTCGTAAATCTTCGACAAACCCTTGCATCGCTGCAGGGGTTTGTCGTTTTCGGGATCGAGATTTCCTGAAGTCCGCCATCGTGCTGCCGGTATGGCTGGCAATCGCCTGCTCGCCCGATGTTTGCTGTAGGCTATGGGATACCGGCGTTTGCGTAGTAGATTCGCGAGGCAGGAAGCAGCAATCGCGCGGCTTTCCGGCGACCGCGACGGGGACGCAGAGGATCTGCCCATGGCTGTAAGTCAACGTTCACGCACCGTACTCACGCTGTATTCCTCGCGCGATTGTGTTTCTTGTCACCGTGTTCGTCTGGTGCTCGCCGCGAAAGGCGTTATCTATGATTTGATCCCGGTCAATCCGCTGAGTCCGCCGGAAGATTTGCTTGACCTGAATCCATACAACTCTGTGCCGACATTGGTTGATCGCGACCTCGTTTTGTACGACACCGGCGTGATTTGCGAATACCTTGACGAGCGCTATCCACACCCGCCACTGATGGCGGTGGATCCTCTGGCGCGTGCGCGGTTGCGGCTTGCGATTGTGCGCATCGAACGCGACTGGCTGCTCTACGTACCGCAGATCAAAGCGGGCGGACGTCCTGCCGATACCGCGCGCAAGCGCTTGCGCGAGGCGTTGATCGCCAGCGTGCCATTGTTCAAGGCAGCGAAATTCTTCTTGAGTGCGGAAATGAGCCTGACCGATTGCACCTTGGCACCGCTAATCTGGCGCCTGCCAGATTTGGGTGTGTTATTGCCCCGCGAGGCGCAGGTCATCAACGAATACGGCGATCGAATTTTTCGCAATCCCGGTTTTACGCGCAGCCTGACGGTTGAGGAAAAGGCGTTGCGTCCGGCGTGATCCGTGGCGTGCGGATATTCGCGATATTTCCCGGTTGAACCGGATGATGGCTCCTGCGGTAAACTTGTGGCCAAGCACGAGCGCTACGCAAAGAATCACGCGTGCGCATGCAAAAATCCATCAGCCCGAGTTTTCCATGTCCGAATCTGCAATGAGTTCCAATCGCTCGTATTTGCTGCGCGCAATGTACGAATGGATCAGCGATAACGGACTCACGCCGTATTTGCTGGTCGACGCCAATGCTCCTGCGGTACGCGTGCCGCGCGGTGTGGTCAAGGACGGCCGAGTGGTGCTGAATGTGGCCGCCCGCGCCGTTACTCAGCTTGATCTCGGTCGCGAATATGTGCGTTTTCTCGCGCGTTTCGGCGGCGTCAGCCAAGTTGTGGAAGTGCCGATGGGCGCGCTGCTGGCGATCTATGCGCAGGAAAACGGGCAGGGCATGATGTTTCCTGCGGAAGATGGATCCGTTCCGCCACCGGTTCCGGCAAGCGAGCCACCGCCCGCGAAAAAAGGCCCGAGCTTGCGTGTGGTGAAATAGCGCGCGTTTGTTTCAATGCAAGGCGTCTGGTGCGGCATGCGCCACCGGCAGACTGTAGGAATCGAGGCGTTGCCCAATCATGGTCAGGCGCCCCTGACGTCGGTCCGCGCCATCGGTGCTGAGTTCGAAGTTGTAACTGCGACGCCACGCCAGCCAGCCGGTTTCGCCACGGCGGATCGCCATGCGATGCAACGCCACCGTCTGATCAAGCAATTGCACGTTGCCGCGCTCGCATAATTGCTGGCAAAAACCGCGTGCGCGTTCATGCGCCTTCAACGCATCAAGCCAGAATGCGGCGACCAAACCGACGATCAGTAATGGAATCAGGGAATCGAGCATGATCCTGGTTTTCGGGATGATGGATGGCGACTCAAGCGCGCGTGTTTCGCACTATAATCTTTTGTGCTTGCGAGCAGGGGCTGGTGCGAAAACATCACTGCTGCGAACCTTCGGAAGTTTTGCAATGATGTCCTTCGTCGATCACTCGCAAGCTGGCATGGTGAGCGAATGTCGCGAACGCGGGTTGGCTATGGCAGAATTCCTACGAATTCAGCCGTGCCGAATGGGCACGAACGCAATTGATCGGTATGCTGCTGATGACTACTGCAGCTTTTTGAGGGAACGGTAATGAAGCTGATATTTCCCAACGGCGAACATGCTTCGCTGAATCTCGCGCAAGGCGTTACTCTGGTGGGCAGTGATGCCGCGTGCCAATTGCGCTTGAGCGGCGTCGGCATTGCGGCAAGGCACTGCGAAATCCATATGCATGCCGCTGAAGTGCAGATCGTGGCAGCCGATACGAGCGCTGTGACCTTGATCAATGGTCAGCCGTTGAGCAAGGCGAGTGCGTTGAAACAGGGCGATCTGCTGCAGTTCTCGAAGATCGCGTGTCGCGTGATGGGGCAGGATGCGGCGCCCGTGCACGTTACACCGCGCGATTCTGTTAACGATACGGGCCACACGCGCGTGCGCATGGCTCTGCCCAAATTGATGCTGCGCGGTGTTTCCGGGCCGACGTTCGGCAAGACATTTCCGGTGTCCGGCAGCATGACGATGGGGCGTCAGGCCGATTGCGACATCTGCATCACCAGCGATGCAATTTCACGCCACCATGCGCGCTTGCAACTGACGCCGGCCGGTGTGCTGGTGGAAGATCTCGGTTCGGCCAACGGCACCTATATCAACGACAAACCCGTGCAGGGCAGCGTGCCGATGCAAGCCGGCGACGAACTGCGTCTGGATACGGTGCGCTTTCAATTACAGGATGCACA
>JAYVTP010000120.1:0-3993 GCA_043788685.1 Pseudolysobacter sp.
CAATTATAGCAGCCGCGCGCTCAGGGCGTTTACGGCCGGGACACGCCGCTACAGAGCTGTCACCGAGCCATGTTCCACGTGGAACCTGCGTACAGCACCGCCCTTGATCAATGGTGCCAATGCCTCAGGGGTTTCGGTGCCGGTAATGAAAATTTGTGCGTCCTGCCCCAACGATTGAACCACCAGCGCCTGGTGCTTGGCATCAAGCTCGGAGGCAAGGTCGTCGAGACAGATAATCGGCCAATCGCCTCTAGTGCGCGCGAGGTGCTGCGCTTGCGCGAGCAAGCATGCGAGCGCGCAGAGTTTTTCTTGGCCGCGTGATAGATGTTCGCGTCGGGATGCAAAATCGAATCGCAATGACCAATCAGCTCGGTGTGCACCAGCGCTGGTAAAGCCTCGCGCGATATCGCGAGCGTGATTCTGCTGAAGTCGTTCAAGCAGGGGCATATCGGCATTCCAGCCCGGCGCGAAACTCAGTTGAACATCCCCGAGCTCCCTCAAAAACATGCTCGTTAGGCTGACGAGATAGGGGCGCAGTGCATCGAGATATCGCGTCCGATAATCAGCCAAAACCACAGCCGCGCCAGCCAGTTCAATATCCCACGGCTTGAGTTCGGTCGCGCGCGGCGATTGCCTTAACAAGGCATTGCGCTGCTTGAGCGCGCGCTGGTGCCTCCGCCACTGCGCGGTGAAGTCTTGTTCCACGTGGAACAAACCCCAATCGAGAAATGATCTTCTCTCAGCCGAAGGTCCGGAAATCAGCGCGTGCGAACCGGGCTCGAAACAAACCACCGCACAAAGGCGCAGAAGCTCGGTCAGATTTTGCGGTTGTGCTCCGTCGATGCGCGCTTGCCAACGCGTACCCGTGCGCACGAGGCCAAGTCGATGCTGTATATCCAAACCGGTAAACAGTTGTCCATACACCGAGAGCTGGCTCTGCCCCTCCTTCAGCAGCACATCGCGGCTGGCGCTACGGAAAGACCGGGCATGCGAAAGCATGTGTACCGCTTCGATAATGCTGGTTTTACCGGCGCCGTTGCCGCCAGTGAACAAATTGATCCCCGGACGCAGGGTTATGTCCAGCGACGAGAACACGCGGAAGTTTTCAAGTCGCAGTTCAGCTAAACGCACAGCAAACTCCGCAAACAGCGAAGCCCGCGGCGCAAAGGAGCAAGCGCACGCGGGCTTCGGTCGAAACGAACAAGCAGGAGGAGAACTACAGACGCAAAGGCATGACTACATGGCGCGATTGATCGGAGTCGGTCGCGCGCATGAGGCAGCTCGAATTTCCATCGCGCAAACAAATCAGAACCTCATCACCGCGCAGCGCACTAAGCGCATCCTGCAGATAATTCACATTGAACCCGACACTGAGATCGGAAACGCCCGTGCGCGCTTCGAGTTCTTCGATAGCTTCTTCCTGCTCGGGGTTGTGCGCGACGATTCGCAGGCGATTCGGGTTCACTTCCAGTTTAACGCCGCGATATTTTTCATTCGACAAGATCGCCGCGCGTTGCAGCGCCGAACGTAATTCTTCACGTCCGACGCGAACTTCTTTGTCGGCGCCGATTGGGATCACTGCCTCGTAATCGGGGAAACGACCGTCGATGAGCTTCGAGGTGAACGTCACACCACCGCGATGTACACGCAGGTGATTGCGTCCGAACTCCAGTTCAACCGTGCCGTCGCCCGTCTCGAACAACCCTTGCAGCTCCAGCACTCCTTTGCGCGGGATGATGATTTGACGACGGGTGGTGACGCTCTCATCAAGCGTCGTTTCGGCTAGCGCCAAACGGTGCCCGTCCGTCGCAACACAACGCAATACCTTATCGCGCAAATCCAGCAGCAAACCGTTGAGGTAATACCGAACATCCTGTTGCGCCATTGCAAAGCTAGTACGATCCATCAGCTCCTTGAGGGTTGCTTCAGGCAGCGTGACGCGCTCGACGAGCTCGATGTTTTCGATAACGGGGAATTCGCTGGCAGGCAATGTTGCCAAGGTAAATTTACTGCGGCCCGCGCTGACCGTGACACGATCACCGACCTGTTTGACATCAACCTTGCAGCCGTCGGGAAGCGCTCGGCAAATATCGAACAGCTTGCGCGCCGGAATCGTGATTTCTCCCGATTCGAGATCCTGGGCTTCCGTGCTCGCCACCATTTCGACCTCAAGATCGGTTCCGGTGAACGACACGCGTTCAGCACTCACGTTGACAAGAAGATTGGCCAGCACAGGCAGCGTTTGTCGGCGTTCAACAACGCCAACAACCTGTTGCAGGGGCTTGAGTAAAACCTCGCGTTGAATGCTGAATCGCATGGCGCAGTATTTCCCGGTTAGTGACTAATAAAGATCTTGATAATAGGTATAAGTAGTAGCTGTAGTGCCTGTGCATAACAAAAAAGCAAAGCTTTTCTCTATCGATTTCAGTAAGTTGAGAAAGATTCTCACGCTGTACATCTCCCTGCCACGACTGTGGGTGGATTGTGGATAACTTTTCACCAAACAGCTATCCCCACGTTATCCACAGCCATTTATGCCGTCAAAGTGCGCAGTAATTTATCCCAGTCCTGGCGCAACTTCCCATCGGTCTTGCACAACTCTCGTATGGTGCGGCAGGCATGCAATACCGTGGTGTGGTCGCGCCCGCCAAACGCATCGCCGATTTCAGGCAAGCTATGTTCGGTCAACTCCTTGGCCAAGGTCATTGCCATCTGTCGTGGCCGCGCCAGAGAACGACTGCGGTTTTTCGACAACAAGTCACTCAGTCGCAACTGATAATAATCCCCTACGATCTTCTGGATATTCAGGATAGTAATCGCTTGCGCATGGACTGTAAGCAAGTCGCGTAATGTTTCCTGAGCAAACTCTTCGGTAACCGGTTTGCCGAGAAAATTCGCGCGCGCCGCCAAAGTGTTTAGAGCGCCTTCGAGATCGCGCACATTCGAGCGCATGCGCCGCGCCACAAGGAAGGCCACCTCTTCCGGCAAATCGATATGTTTTTCCGCCGCCTTGCTGAGCAAAATCGCAGCACGAGTCTCGAAATCCGGAGGTTCGATCGCGACGCTCAAACCCCAGCCGAGCCGTGATTTCAGGCGCGGTTCGAGATTTTCGACTTCCTTTGGGTAACGATCACACGTCAGGATAATTTGCTGCTTGCCCTCGAACAACGCGTTGAAGGTATGGAAAAATTCTTCCTGCGTGGTGTTCTTGCCCGCGAAAAACTGGATATCGTCGATCAGCAGTGCATCCACCGAGCGGCAGCGGCGCTTGAAATCGTCCATGTTCTTGGTGCGCAGCGCATCGATCATCGCGCCGACAAACTGCTCGGAGCGCAGATACGTCACGCGCAGCGCCGGATTGTTGGCGCGCATCAGATTGCCCGCCGCATGCATCAGATGGGTTTTGCCCAGACCCGTGCCGCCGTATAACAATAACGGGTTGTACGCTCGTCCGGGATTCAGCGCTACCTGCATTGCGGCCGCCTTGCCGAGCTGATTGGTCTTGCCTTCAATGAAATTATCAAAGGTGTAATGTCGATCGAGGCTGGGTTCCGGCGTGCTCGCGGTATTCCTGAGCGGAGCTTCCGCCGACAAGGGAATCGGTCTGACTATTGCCTTGCGACTCGAAACCGCGCCCACATCGAGACGCAACGGCACGGGCGCGCCCTTCAAGTGCGCCAATACCGTTTGGATGCGTGGCAGAAAATCGGCGCGTACCGTTTCCAGCGTGTATGCGTTTGGCGCCAGCAGATGCAATCCGTCACCGTCTTCGCTGACCTGCAACGGCCGCAGATAGGTGTGCAAATCCTCGACGCTGAGCTCGCCTTCCAGGCGCTCCAGACAGCGCCGCCACAACTCGATCATGCTCGTTCCATTTCGTATGCGTCACGCAGCCTGAAGGCGCGTGATCTTTAATGCAGGCGGATTCTGCAGTCTACCGCGCATATGCGGCTAGCGCCATGTCGCGCGAGGAGCGTTTGCCGTGCGCAACAA
>JAYVTP010000121.1:0-3204 GCA_043788685.1 Pseudolysobacter sp.
GAATTTGGTATTTCTGTTTTTCCCTCGGGAGGTTTTGCACTTATGAGCAGCATAGAAGATCGCGTCAAGAAGATCGTCGTCGAACAGTTGGGCGTGAAAGAAGATGAAGTAACCGCCACTGCGTCGTTTGTCGACGATCTCGGTGCAGATTCTCTCGACACTGTCGAGCTGGTGATGGCACTCGAAGAAGAATTCGAGTGCGAAATCCCGGACGAAGAAGCCGAGAAAATCACGACCGTGCAGCAGGCCGTGGACTACGTCAAGGCACACGTCAAAGCCTGAGTTTCACCGGATCATCGTTGCATGCGGCTGCGCCTTTGGGGCGCAGCTTGCGTTTTCAGGGTTCGCTAACGTGCGTTGACGTACGGTTCGCGCCTTCGCTTTTACGGATGCAAAAAACATGTCCAAACGGCGCGTTGTAGTTACCGGTCTCGGCATCATTTCGCCCGTAGGCAATGATATCGCGACGGCCTGGTCGAATATTCTCGCGGGTGTGAGCGGGATCGGGCCGATCACGCATTTCGATACCACGGCGTTTGCGACCAAGATCGCCGGCGAAATCCGCGACTTCGATCCGGCCACGTATATCGCGCCGAAAGACGTCAAGAAAATGGATCCGTTCATTCACTACGGCATCGCTGCTTCAGTGCAGGCCTTGCGTGATTCGGGTCTGGAAATCACCGCTGAAAATGCGGAGCGCGTCGGCGCGGCGGTCGGCGCCGGCATCGGTGGCATCACCGGCATCGAACGCACCTCGATCGCGTTTCACGAAGGTGGCCCGCGCAAGATTTCGCCGTTCTTCGTGCCATCGACCATCATCAATATGATCTCGGGAAATCTCTCGATCATGTTCGGTCTGAAAGGCCCGAATATCGCGGTCGTCACCGCGTGCACAACATCCACCCACAACATCGGCCTGGCCGCGCGCATGATCCAGTATGGCGATGCCGATGCGATGGTCGCTGGCGGTGCCGAATATTCGATCACTGGCACCTCGATCGGAGGCTTTATTTCGGCGCGCGCGATGACCACACGCAACGAAGATCCGACCAAGGCGAGCCGGCCGTGGGACAAGGATCGCGACGGTTTTGTATTGTCTGACGGTGCCGGTGTATTGATGCTCGAAGAATACGAGCATGCCAAAAAACGCGGCGCGCGTATCTATTGCGAGCTATCCGGTTTCGGCATGAGCGGCGACGCGTATCATATGACCGCACCGAGCGAGAACGGCGAAGGTGCCGCACGCAGTATGGTCAACGCGCTCAAGGATGCCAAACTGAATCCTGACCAGATCGAATACATCAACGCCCACGGCACATCGACGCCGGCCGGCGATCTTGCGGAAACCCAGGCGGTGAAATCCTGCTTTGGCGATCACGCCTACAAACTCGCGGTCAGCTCGACCAAATCCATGACCGGACATTTGCTCGGCGCAGCCGGCGGTGTCGAAGCGATCTTCAGCATTCTCGCGTTGCGCGATGGTGTGTTGCCGCCGACCATCAATCTGGACAATGCGGATTCAGGCTGTGATCTCGATTTTGTGCCGCACACCGCGCGCGAGGCGAAGATCAAGACTGCGCTTTCCAACTCGTTCGGCTTCGGTGGCACCAACGGCACGCTGGTTTTTCAGAGTCTCTGAGCGCCGATTTTCGGCCGCCCAGCGCAAGCGCATGATCGCGTGAGTATCGTCACGCGTGTTCTCCCCGGCCAGCGTGATTTGCTCGCGCTGGCGGCGATGTGTCCCGCACGTTATCCGGCGTTGTTCGAAAGCGTTGCGCAAGGTAGTCGATACGCACGCTTTGATATCCTGTGTGCGTTTCCGCAAGCGCAAATTCGCCTTGATGCCGATCGCACGCTCACGCGCGACGGCGCCGCGATCGAAATACATCGCGGCTTTCTCGATACGCTGGATCATGCCTGGTCTGCCGAAAAAATTCCGCACAACAGCGACGATCTACCTTTTCACGGCGGCTGGTTGTTGTACCTCGGCTACGAGCTTGCGGGCGAAATAGAGCCGCGCCTACAGCAACCGCGTGCCACAGAAAATGCCGTGCCGGTCGCGCTCGCGATGCGTTGTCCGGCCGCGATCATCATCGATCACGAACTTGATCGCACCGTGTTGATTGCCGAAACGACGCATGCAGATTTGCTCGATGTTTTATTTGCCGATATGCAATCCGCGAGGCCACTAGTTTCGCTAGCGTTGAACGATATTGCCATCGACGAAGACGATCCCGGAAAATTTTTGCGTGGAGTCGAACGTATCCACGAATACCTGCGCTCCGGTGATATTTTCCAGGTCAATCTGTCGCGCGAATGGCGCGCGCGTTGGTCCGCGCCGGTTTCGGCAGCGACGTTATATGCGCGTTTGCGGCAGACGAATCCGGCGCCATTCGCTGGCCTGCTGCAGCTTGATGATTGGGCCCTGGTGAGTTCTTCGCCAGAGCGGCTGGTCGAGGTGCGCGCGGGTGTCGCGCAGACCCGGCCGATTGCCGGAACGCGTGCGCGTTTCGCCGGTGACGACGATGCCGATCGCATCCGCGAATTGGTTGGCCATCCGAAAGAACGCGCCGAACACGTCATGCTGATCGATCTGGAGCGCAACGATCTCGGTCGCGTATGCGTGCCGGGCAGCGTCGAAGTGGATGAGCTAATGTCGGTTGAAAGTTATACACACGTGCACCATATCGTCTCGAATGTGCGTGGATGTTTGCGTGTTGGCGTGACGCCGGGGCAGGTGATCGCTGCGGTGTTTCCGGGTGGCACGATTACCGGTTGCCCGAAGGTGCGCTGCATGGAAATCATCGCCGAGCTAGAAGGCGTCGCGCGTGGCGCCTACACCGGCGCGTTCGGTTATCTGGATCGCAATGGCGACATGGATCTGAATATCCTGATCCGCAGTTTTCTGTTGCAAGATCGCACGGTCAGTTTTCGCGCCGGCGCGGGCATCGTGGTTGATTCGATTGCCGAGCGTGAGCTTGACGAAACGCGGGCCAAGGCACGCGGATTATTGCGTGCGCTCGGAGTCGACGGGTGAGTGTGCGAATGCTGATCAACGGCGCGGCGCAGGAAACCATTTCGCCGCTGGATCGCGGTTTTGCTTACGGCGATGGCTTGTTCGAAACCTTGCGCGTGGTGCACGGTCGCGCACCATTATGGCAGCGACATATGCAGCGACTTGCCGAAGGCTGTAATCGCCTGCAT
>JAYVTP010000122.1:0-4468 GCA_043788685.1 Pseudolysobacter sp.
GCGCTGCGGCACGATTACGCTGAATATACGCAGGATGCGGATCGCATTCGAGTGGCGCAGAACATCGTCGATGCCGCACTCGCGCGGCGCGGCAGCATCGGCGCCCATTATCGTCGCGACGCGGTCGCCGTAAATACGGCAGCCAGCGGCTGAAAACCGCACTCCCTCGTCGATACAATCCAGCGAAAATACAGGCGCTCTGCTAGGCTGTGGGTCAAGCTGTGACATTATTCGCGCGCAGCCGACTTGCATGGAATCCACAGTCATGACCGATACGCTTTCTCTCGTCATTGGCGACAAGAATCTTTCCTCGTGGTCATTGCGACCATGGCTGGTGCTGCGCCATTTCGGCATCACGTTCGACGAAGTACGGCTGCCGCTGGACACGCCCGAATTTTATCGCCGCATCCCGAGTTATTCACCAAGCGGACGAGTGCCGGTATTGCTGCACGGCGAGCTCGTGGTGTGGGATTCGCTGGCGATCCTCGAATATGTCAATGAAACATTTCTGGTTGGTCGCGGTTGGCCACGTGATGCCGCGGCGCGGGCCATCGCCCGTGCAGTCAGTGCCGAAATGCATTCGGGATTTGCCGCATTGCGCACGCAGTTGCCGATGAATTGCCGGCTGCGCACCAAGGCCGTGCCGGATGCCAGCGCGCAGCGTGATATCGAGCGAGTCGCGGCGTTGTGGCGCAACGCGCGCGAACGTTTTGGCACGGGCGGTGCATTTCTATTTGGCGATTTCTGCATCGCCGATGCGATGTTCGCGCCGGTAGTGGCGCGCTTCGTCAGTTACGGTATCGAGGTCGGCGTGATCGAGCGCGACTACATGAACGCCATCCTGTCGCTGCCGGCAGTCAAGCGCTGGTTCGATGATGCCGCAGCAGAAGTCGCGGCGCCGGCACGTTCCAGCCGTAACATCTAGGCGCATGCTTAAAGGCGTCGATACACCGCGCGGCGCGTTCATCGCGATGCTGGCCGGCGCCGCGTTGATCAGCACGACCAGTATTTTTGTGCGTTACGCGCATGTTGCGCCAACCGTGTCGGCGTTTTATCGCATGGCGTTCGGCGGTGTCATGTTGCTGTTTGGTCTGCTTGCCGTCGGGCGCTGGCGGCGCCTGCAAGTGCGCGATCTGGTGTGGCTGCTGCTGCCCGCGTTTTTGTTCGCGCTCGACCTGTTTATCTGGCATCGCAGTATTCACGATATCGGCCCGGGCCTGGCGACCTTGCTCGGCAATTTTCAGGTATTCGTGATGGCGCTGGCCGGCGTCTGGTTTTTTCACGAGCAACTCGGCTGGCGTTTTCTTGCGGGCCTCGGACTCGCGCTGCTTGGCTTGTGGTTGCTGGTCGGTCTGGACTGGTCGCATGCCAGCGGCGATTATCGGCGTGGTGTAATGCTCGGCATCATCACCGGCATCGCTTACGCCGGATACATGCTCGCCACACGTTATGTTCAAAACGGTCGCGTCGTGCTCGATTCGGCGCAGCAGTTGTGTGTGACCTCGCTGTTGTGCGCGCTGATTCTGGCATTGACTGTCGTCGTCGAGGGTGCCAGTTTTTCGATACCCGATGCACAATCCTGGAGTGCGCTGCTCGGCCTTGGTCTGGTCGGACAAGTGCTCGGCTGGTTGTTGCTGGTGCGTGCGATTCCGCAATTGCCGCCGTCGCTGGTCGGCCTGTTGCTGCTGTTGCAACCGAGTCTTTCGTTCGTGCTCGATGTGCTGCTGTTTCAACGTCCGACGGTCGTTTTCGACTGGGTCGGTTTGACGTTAACCCTGCTCGGAATTTTCATCGGCACATCGCGCAAGGCGCGTGTCGTCCAAGCGCCTGCTGCCGCCGTGGAGTGAGCCGTTCGGGCCTGCGTGCGCACATTTGCGATGTCCCGGATTTCCGGCAACCGGAGATCGTCTGCCATGACACAAACCCGTTGTTGCGCGATGCAAAAGCGTTTCCCGAATGCATCGCACAATTAGTGGCGCCGTTGCGTGTACACACTTTTTTTTCGATTTCGCTGCTCCAAATCTTCGCCTGAAAAATTCATTTAGCCGTCTAGACGTAAAAACGTCTTGACGGCTATTGTCTTTAGCGATAGTCTGCAAAAAATCTCATCCAGACCAGCAGAGGGACAGGCCCGACGAAGCTGGGGCAACCGCCACCAACATGGCTGGTGCCAAATCCTGCGAGGCTTTCGCCCCGAAAGATGAGAGCGCGCGATCGGCATCGGTCGCGGTCTCTTGTTGTCGGGGTTTGCAGATAACAGCGAGGACTTCCGATGGCCACCCGCTCCAGTCGATCCAGCTCCAGTCGATGTATTCCCAGTTTGTCTTCGGTCGTCGATACCGAGGATTTTTCGCAAGGCGGAATCCTTGCGTTGCCGAATCCGTTCAACCTGCACAGCGGCGCATCATTGCGCGATGCGAGCTTGGCCTGGACCAGCTCTGGGCCAGCGCATGCGCCGGTGGTGCTGGTTCTCGGCGGCATTTCCGCACACAGCCAATCCGCCGGTGCACAAGGTTGGTGGCAAGCACAATGCGGTGTCGGTAAGGCGCTCGATACGCGCCGGTTTCGTCTGCTCGGCATCGACTGGCTCGGTGGTTGCGATGGCTCGACCGGTGCGCGTGGTGATTCCGATTTTCCGCGCATCAATGCACTCGATCAGGCGCATGCGATCCTCGCGTTGCTCAATCATCTCGGCATTCGCCGCGTGCATCTCGCGGTCGGCGCGTCGTATGGCGGCTGCGTTGTGCAGCATCTCGCACGCCTGCTCGGGCCGGCCCGGTTGATCCGCGCCGTCATCATCAGTGCCGCCCAGCGCGCGAGCCAGTTCGGTCTGGCGATTCGCAGCCTGCAGCGTGCGATCGTGGCACAGGCACGTGATGCTACCGAAGCGCTGAAACTCGCGCGCCAGCTTGCGATGCTGAGTTATCGCACGCCGCAGGAACTGGAGCAGCGTTTCGCTGCGCAGCCAGCGGAGCAGGGCGTACTCGCGTATCTGCGCCATCACGGCGAACGGTTTGTCGAACGCTTCGATCCGATTTCATTCGCGCGTATGAGCGAGTCGCTGGACGCCCACAACATCGCCCCGCAAGACATCGGCGTGCCGACCACGCTGGTCGCGGTGCGTGAAGATTTACTGGTGCCGGTCGCGCAGTTGCGCGAGTTCGCCGCGCTGATCGCGGCACCGTGCGAACTGGTCGAAATCAGTTCGTTGTACGGCCACGACGCGTTCCTCAAAGAAGAAACACAGATCGGCGCGGTACTGCGCCACGCCCTCGCAAACACCACCGTTGGAGAAGTTGCATGAGCCGTTTCGATCCCGCCACGATTGCCGCGCGAGCCGGTGTTGATATCGATACGGCGCACGGTGCGGTGATGCCGCCGATTTATCTGTCGACCAATTACAGTTTTGCGGGCTTCGGCAAAAAGCGCGCGTACGATTACACACGCTCGGGCAATCCCACGCGCGATGTGCTGGCCGGTGCGCTGGCCGAGCTCGAAGGCGGCGCGGGTGCGGTCATCACTGCATCCGGCATGGCGGCGATCACGCTTGTCACGGCGCAACTGGATCGCGACGATCTGTTGGTGATTCCGCACGATTGTTACGGCGGCAGTTATCGTTTGTTCAAGGCGCAAGCTACGCGCGGCCAATTCCAACTCGCGATTGTGGATTTCCAGGATCGCAGTGCGCTGATCGAGACTCTCAAGCGCAAACCAAAACTGGTATGGATCGAAACGCCGAGCAATCCGCTGCTGCGCATCACCGATATTCGCACTGTTGCTGCACTCGCGCACGCAGCCGGCGCGCAGGTGCTGGTCGACAATACCTTCCTCTCGCCGGCACTGCAGCAGCCGATCGAACTCGGCGCGGATCTGGTGCTGCATTCGACCACGAAATATCTCAATGGCCATTCCGATGTGGTCGGCGGCGCGGTGGTCTGGGCCGATGCAGCGCAGGGTGAACAACTCATATGGTGGGCGAATTGTCTCGGTCTCACGGGTTCGCCGTTCGACAGTTTTCTGACCTTGCGCGGCCTGCGCACGCTCGCGCCGCGCATCGCCGTGCATCAGGAAAATGCGCAGGCTCTCGCGACCTTGCTGGTCGCACATCCGGCCGTGAGTCGCGTGCATTTTCCGGGCTTGCTCAATCATCCCGGACATGAACTCGCGAAGCGTCAGCAGCGCGGTTTTGGCGGCATGCTGAGTTTCGATTTGCGCGGTGGCGAAGAAGCCGCGGCGGCGTTCGTCGATGGCCTGAAGTTGTACACATTGGCCGAATCACTCGGCGGCGTCGAAAGCCTGGTCGCGCATCCGGCGACGATGACACACGCTTCGATGGACGCCGCTGCACGCGCGCGTGCCGGCATCGGCGATGGCCTGCTGCGCCTGTCGGTGGGCATCGAATCGGCGCAGGATCTGCTCACCGATTTGCGTGCCGGACTGGATCGCGCCGTGCAGTTTGAAAGCAGTC
>JAYVTP010000123.1:0-3886 GCA_043788685.1 Pseudolysobacter sp.
TCGTTGAGATACAAAACGCCATCCACTTCGCGCATGCTGCCGAAGTGGATATGGCCGCAGATCAGGCCGTCTACACCGGCTTCGCGCGCGGCAGCCGCAGCAAGCTGTTCGTATTGGCGGATGTAATTCAGCGCGCGCCCGATGCGCGACTTGGTGATGATCGATAGCGGCAAGTACGGCAGCTTGAAGTATTTGCGCCACGCGTTGAAACGGCGATTGATCCAGCACAATAGACGATACGCATCTTCGCCGAGGTGGATCAACCACGGTTTGCCGACGCCGGATTGATCGAATTCGTCGCCGTGACAAACACGAAAACATCGGCCGTCCGCGGTGTGGTGGATCGCATTCAGGCGCACATTGATCGCGCCGATTTTCTGCCCGCACAGGCCGCGCATCATTGCATCGTGATTGCCGGGGATATAGGTGACCTGGGTGCCGCGCGCGGCGATCGCGAGAAATTCCGCCAGCACCGCACCGTGTTCGACCGGCCAGTACGGACGTTTTTCCAGCGCTTCGAGATCAATGATGTCGCCGACCAGATACAACTGCTGCGCTTCGGTATGACGCAGGAAGTCCATCAGGTAAGCCGATTTGCAATCGACCGTGCCCAGGTGAATATCGGAAATAAAAATACTGCGAAAGCGCAAACGCGACATGGCAGCGGCCTCGCGGGAATCCGAGCCTAGCCTAGCGCCCGTGCATCACCGCCAGATGTCGGTTGCTTGTCAGTGCGATGACAGCGCGGCGCGCGCCTCGGGCAGAACCAGTGCGACCCATAACGCATACATTGTGGCGGACGGATGCAGGCCGTCTTCGGTCAACATCTCGGCCCGCGCGCCGCCCGCGCGCGACACGTTCGCGATTTCCACGTAGCGCACATGCTGGGCGGCCGAGACATCGCGATTGATCGCGTTGTAGGCATCCAGTTCGCGTGCAATTTGTTGTGTATCGCGCCCACTTTTTTGGCCGAACGTCGTCACGCCCCAATCGGGAATTGACACCACGATAACGTGTTGCGGCAGATCACCAGCGAGATGAGTCGCGCGCTGCAGCAAGGCGGAAAATTCGTTACGGTAATTTTCCGTGTCGCGGCCACGATACTGATTGTTTACGCCGATCAGCAGCGTGATCAGCGCATACGGCGGATGCAGCACGGCGCCATTCATCGCGGCGGATAATTCATCGGTCGTCCAGCCGGTTTTGGCGATGATCTGCGGCGACTTGATAGCTATGCCTTGCGTGCGCAATTTTGCCGCGAGCTGCATCGGCCAGCGTTCGGTCTCGGCCACACCTTCGCCGATCGTGTAGGAATCGCCGAGCGCAAGAAAACGGAGCGATGCATCGGCTACGGCCTTGTCGGACACTGACGTGGCGCCGAGCGTCGCTGCGCTGAGGATCAACTCACGCTACATGCCGCGCAGGTTCGGCACCTCGCGCGAGTTGCCGTTCAATTCGCGAAAACACATCGCGAAGTTCGGCTGGTTGCGGCAGCAAGGTGATGCGGAAATGCTGGCGCGTGCCGAGATTGAAACTCGAACCCGGTACGATCAGCACGCTTTCCTGTTCCAGCAATTGCAGCGCAAATTGTTCATCGTCAAAGCCTGGCAACAATGTCTGATCGATCGCCGGAAACGCATACAACGCGCCCTGCGGCGCGATCACGTTGAGGAAACGACTGGCAGCGATGCTGTCGAGCACGGCACGGCGTGCTTCATGCAGGCGGCCGCCGGATACGGTGAGCGCGGCCGAGGTATCCGGCCCGGTCAGCGCAGGTTCGATCGCCCACTGTCCGGCGACGTTCGCGCAGAGTCGCAGCGCTGCGAGCAGATCCAGCGCGTGATGCAGGTCGCCGGTACGTGCGCGTGCGCCGGAAAGGCTGAGCCAGCCGATGCGATAACCACAGGCACGATGCAACTTCGACAAGCCGCTGAAACTCAGGCACGGCACCGCGCCGGCAAGCGGCGCGAGCGGCACGAATTCGGCATCGTCGTAGGTGATCGTGTCGTAGATTTCATCGGCCAGCAGCACCAGCCGATGACGCTCGGCGATACGCACGAGTCGGCTCAGCAGCGCCCGCGGATAGACCGCGCCGGTCGGATTGTTCGGGTTGATTACGACCAGCGCGCGCGTGCGCGGCGTGATCAGTTTTTCGATTTCTTCCGGATCGGGGAAGTGCGCAGTTTCGGCGCTGCACGAGTAATACACCGGCGTGCCGCCGTTGAGCAAAGTCGCCGCGCTCCACAATGGATAATCCGGACTCGGCAGCAAAACTTCATCGCCGGAATTCAATAACGCGCGCAACGAAATATCGATCAGCTCGCTGACGCCGTTGCCGATAAAAATGCGCTCGACGCTGCTGTCCGCCACACCGCGTGCGCGTTGCTGGGCGGCGATGATTTCACGCGCGTGGCTCAAACCCTGCTGGTGGCAATACGCTTCGCTGCGTTCCAGATTGGCGGCGACTGCATCGCGCAAATGTTGTGGCACACGAAATCCGAACAGGCCCGGGTTGCCGATGTTGAGCTTGTAGATGCTGCGGCCTTCGGCCTCCAGCTCCAGTGCGCGGTGGGCGAGGCTGCCGCGAATTTCATAACGCACATGATTGAGGCGCGAACTGGTTGCAACGGGGGTGGTAGGCATGGCGGAACGATCGGCAGGGGCGAGTTAAAAACGCATGCTAGCGCAAGCGGCGCCCAACACAAACTGTGTGATCGCCGCGCGGCGCGGCAGACAAATCGGAACCACCGCATTCAGGCGTGGCGCTGCCGGGCCGCGAAGGGCAGAATGACGCATGCAGATTTCATCGGAACAACTCGTCGAGCTCGGCGCGATCGGCTGGCGCGCGGAAACGCTTTTGCCGGTCGATGCGGTCGGCAAACTGGTGCGCGTGATCGCGCAGCATCGCAACGGTTATCGCGTGCACGATGGCGTGGAGGAGTTCGGCGCACAGCCGGCCCCACGGTTTCTCAAGCGCGATGCCGATCCGCAGATCCGCCCTGCGGTCGGCGATTTTGTGTTGCTCGCGCCGGCAGGCGCGCCGCTGATCGAAACCGTGTTGCCGCGTCGCAGCTTGCTCACGCGCGCGGCGGCAGGCGAGCGTTATCAACGCCAGTCGATCGCGGCGAATGTCGATAGCGTGATCGTGCTAATGGGCTTGGATGGCGATTTCAACCCGCGTCGCATCGAGCGTTATCTGCTGTTGATCGAAGGCAGCGGCGCGCAGCCGGTGATCGCATTGAGCAAGCAGGATCTGCTCAGCGCAGACAATTGCGCCGCCGCCATCGCCGCAATGCACGAAGTGGTGCCGCCGCAAACGCCAGTGTTTGCGATCAATGCCAAGGACGATAAAAGCGTGGCCGTGTTGCTGCCGTTTCTCGGCCCCGGCGCATCGGTGGTGCTGGTCGGATCCTCGGGTGCGGGTAAATCCACCCTGACCAATACCTTGATCGGTCAGCAGCGCCAGGCCACGGGTGAAGTCCGTGAGCACGACAGCCGCGGTCGCCACACCACCACCCATCGCGCGCTGATCCAGTTGCCGAGCGGTGGTTGCCTGATCGATACGCCCGGCATGCGCGAGCTGAAGCTCACCGGTGAGGAAGATCTCGCCGCCGCGAGTTTTGCCGATATCGACGCGCTGGCGCAGACCTGTCGTTTCAGCGACTGTGCGCATGCCGCCGAGCCGGGCTGCGCGATCCTCGCCGCACTCGCGTCCGGCGAACTAGACCAAGGGCGCTGGGATAGCTACATCAAGCTGCGTGACGAGCGCGATGCCGCCAGCGACAGCCTCGAAGCCCAGCTCAAGCGCAAGGCCGAAGGCCGTGTGCCGGGCAAGGCGTTGAACAAACGCACGGCGGAGAAGTACGGATGGAGTTAGGGCGATAGC
>JAYVTP010000124.1:0-1615 GCA_043788685.1 Pseudolysobacter sp.
TCAAATTCGCGTACGCCAGTACCAGCCATTTCGCGCCGGAATTCTCGAAGTTCACCTGCACGCGCGCATGCCCGCCGCTGCCCTCGCAATCCATGATCACGCCCGGCCCGAAACTGGCGTGCGTCACGCGCTGACCGAGCCGCAACGTCGCCGATTCTTCGACGCCGAATTGCCGCACGTAGGCGAGACGCGACACCTGCACGCGCGGGCGAACTTCATACAATAATTCGCGCGGCAACTCGGTCAGGAAACGTGATGGCCGGTTATAACTTTCCATGCCGTGCAGGCGCCGCGATTCGGCGTAACACAATACTAACTGTTCGCGTGCGCGCGTGATGCCGACGTAAGCCAGGCGACGCTCCTCTTCGAGCCGGCTGGAATCGTCCAGCGATTTCTGGCTCGGAAACAAACCGTCTTCCAGGCCGACCAGGAACACCAGCGGAAACTCCAGTCCCTTGGCCGAATGCAGGGTCATGAGCTGCACGCAGTCCTGCCACGCTTCGCCCTGGTTTTCGCCGGCTTCGAGTGCCGCGTGCGAGAGGAACGCGCTGAGCTCGGACATATTCGCTTCGAGGTCCTCCGGCGTGCGCTCGAAACGAACGGCGACGTTGACCAGTTCATCGAGATTTTCCACTCTCGATTCGGCGCTGCCGCGCGCGTCTTTTTCGTAGAAATCGCGCAATCCGGTATGCGCGATCATGTGCTCGATCTGCTCGGCCAGACTCAACTCGAAGGTCGTACTCGCGGCTTCGTCGATCAGGGTCAGAAACGCCTTGAGCGCGTTTTTCGCGCGACCGGCCAGATCGCCGGAGATGAGTTCGTTCAAGGTGGCGTCCCACAACGTGAGGCCGTCGCGGCGCGCGCGTCCGCGCAGCGCATCGAGGGTGCGATCGCCGATGCCGCGCGGCGGCGTGTTCACCGCACGCTCGAACGCGGTATCGTCGGCGCGATTGGCGATCAGGCGCGAATACGCCAGCGCATCCTTGATTTCAGCGCGCTCGAAAAAGCGCAACCCACCGTAGACGCGATACGGAATGCCATGCTGGATCAGATGTTCCTCGAACAAGCGCGACTGCGCGTTCGAACGGTATAAAATGGCGCAATCGCTGCGTTTTCCACTTTGTTGCACATAGTTGCGAATGCGCTCGATGACAAAACGCGCTTCGTCCTGCTCGTTGTACGCGGCGTAAAGTTCGATCGCCTGGCCGTCTTCGCCCGCCGTCCAGAGTTGCTTGCCGAGACGCTGCGGATTGTTGGCGATGATGGCGTTCGCGGCCTTGAGGATGGTCGCGGTGGAACGATAATTCTGTTCGAGGCGGATGGTTCGCGCGCTCGGAAAATCGCGCAAAAAATGCTGCACGTTTTCGACACGCGCGCCGCGCCAGCCGTAGATCGCCTGGTCGTCGTCACCGACCACGAATACCTTGCCGGTGGTTCCGGCCAACACGCGAATCCACGCATATTGCAGCGTATTGGTATCCTGAAATTCGTCGATCAGCAAATGCTGAAAACGCTGCTGATAATGCTTGAGCAGCGCCTCGTCATTCAGCCAGAGTTCGTGCGAGCGCAACAGCAGCTCGGCAAAATCCACGAGCCCGGCGCGCTGGCAGGCTTC
>JAYVTP010000125.1:0-5832 GCA_043788685.1 Pseudolysobacter sp.
ACCGCGCGCAATCTCAATTTTTATTACAACGGCTACCAGGCGCTGAAAAACATCAACCTGGATATCGCCGAGCGCAAAGTCACCGCGATCATTGGGCCATCGGGTTGCGGCAAATCGACTTTGCTGCGTGTGTTCAACCGCATCTACTCGATCTATCCAAAGCTCGAAGCCAAGGGCGAAGTGATGCTCGATGGCGAGAATATCCTCGATCCGAGTTTCGCCCTGAACCGCCTGCGCAGCAAGGTCGGCATGGTGTTTCAGAAACCGGTGCCGTTTCCGATGTCGATCTACGACAACATCGCCTACGGCATCAAGCATTACGAAAAACTGCCGCGCGCCGAGATGGATAATCGCGTCGAACAGGCGTTGCGTCAGGCCGCGCTGTGGGATGAAGCCAAGGAGAAACTCAAGCAGAATGCGCTCGGACTTTCCGGCGGCCAGCAGCAGCGTTTGTGCATTGCGCGTGCGATCGCGCTGAAGCCCGAAGTGATCCTGTTCGACGAGCCAACCTCGGCGCTCGATCCGATCGCCACCAGCAAAATCGAGCAGCTCGTGGAAGAACTGAAAAGCCAATTCACGATCGTGATCGTCACGCATAATATGCAGCAGGCGTCGCGCGTTTCCGACCACACTGCGTTCATGTATCTCGGTGATCTGGTCGAATTCGGCGATACCACGATGATCTTCGAAAATCCGAAGCAGAAGATGACCGAGGATTACATTACCGGACGTTACGGCTAAATACATCGCGATATTTGTCCGCGATACACAGCACAACTCGATCAGGAATACCGCCATGGCCTCCGAACATATCGTCAAGAGTTTCGACGACGAACTTATCCAGCTCAACGCCGCCATCGCGCAGATGGGCGAGCTGTCGCAAACGCAATTGTCCAGTGCTATCGCCGCGCTGACCCAGCGCGACGCACACCTCGCTGCGCACGTGATCAAGGACGATCTCGACGTCGATGCGATCGAGCGCAAACTAGATGCGCATGCGATCCGCGTGCTCGCGTTGCGCCAGCCGATCGCGCGCGACCTGCGTGAGGTTTTATCGGCGATCAAGATCGGCACCGAGTTCGAGCGCATCTGCGACTTCGCCGCGAATATCGCTAAACGCTCGATCGCGATCGAAGACGCTGCACCAGACGATTTGCTTAAACACATCGCCGAATTCGGCGTGCTTGCTAGCGAGCAGATCGCCGACGTGATCGAAGCGTTCCGCAATCGCAACGCCGAAGAAGCACTGGCCGTGTGGGCGCATGACGAACAGCTCGACGATGCCTACGCCATCGCGTATCGACGTGTGCTCGACTTCATGAAGGCCGACGTGCAGCGCGTCACGGTTGGCGCACACCTGTTGTTCATCGCCAAGAATATCGAGCGCATCGGCGATCACGCCACCAACATCGCCGAGTCGGTGTATTACCTCGTGACCGGTGAAACCCTGACCGCCGAGCGCCCGAAGGGCGACAGTTCGAGTTTGTTCGCGGCGGTGCCGAAGGCTTGAGGCAAGTCTTTCGCAAAGTCTAAAAGGGCCGTCATTGACCAGCTTATTGATACAGACCGCACCCGCAATAATAAATTTTTCGACCTAGCTGCTAAACTCGGTTCACCCCCACTGCCATACGCCCTTGATGCTGACCGAAATCGCTATTGTCCTTGTGCTTGCATTGATCAGCGGATTCTTCGCATTGTCGGAAATGGCGGTTCTTACCGCACGTAAAAGCCGCCTCAAGCAACTTGCACGCGAAAGTCGTCGTGCGCAAATCGTGCTTGCTCTGGCGCAGACGCCCGAGCGTTTTCTGGCGACGGTGCAACTTTTCATCACATTGATTGCGAGTGTAATGGGCGCATATTCGGGCGCACGGATCGGGCTGACCGTATCGAACTGGCTTGCCGCAATGGACATTCCCGCGATTGCGCCGTACACCGTGCCCATCGGCATGTCGGCCAGCGTTACCGGCGTCGTGCTGATCAATATGCTGTTCGGCGAATTGCTGCCGAAACGTCTGGCACTGACCAATCCGGAAAAGATTGCGATGGCGGTGGCGCTGCCGTTGCGCAGCATGGTTTGGGTATCACGTCCATTCGCATTTTTCCTGATCTTCACCACGCGCTGGCTGCTGCGTCTGCTCGGTCAACATAGAGTCAGCGGTAGCGAAGTTTCCGAAGACGAAATCCGCCTGCTGGTGTCCGAAAGCGCCGAGCAGGGCGTGATCGACAACGACGAGCGCAACATGGTGAACCGCGTTTTACGCCTTGGCGATCGCAGCGCCGACAGCCTGATGACACCGCGCAACCGCATCGCGTGGCTCGATATTTCAGCACCGCTAGCAGAGAACCTCGCGGTGATGCGCGACACACCGTACTCGCGTTATCCGGTGTATCGCGGCGGCGAGCAGGACGTGGTCGGCGTGCTCGAACTGAAAAGCCTGATGGAAACGCTGGGCAGTTCCAGCATCGATCTGTTTCGCACCTTGCGCAAACCCTTGTACGTGCCGGCAACCGCGCGCGCGATGGATCTTCTCGAAGAATTTCGCGATATCGAAACGCCGCTGGCGCTGGTCGTGGATGAATACGGCGATATCGACGGCTTGATCACGATCAACGACCTGCTTGCCGCCGTGGTCGGGAAATCGATCACGCCGGTGATCGATACGCGCGCTGCACCGATCGTGCAACGTGATGATGGTAGTTACCTGATTGACGGCAGCCTTGGCGCGGATGACTTGCGCGAATTGCTGCATCTCACGCAGTTGCCGAACGAGGAAGACCACGATTTCCATACCGCCGCCGGCATGATGATGGCGCAGTTCGGCCGCATCCCCGATGTCGGCGAATGGTTTGTCTGGCGCAGCTTTCGATTCGAAGTGGTCGATCTAGACGGCGCGCGCATCGACAAGATTCTGATTTCGCGCTGAGGCTCGGCCAACACGCACGATGACGACGATGCGGTGTCGCGCCGGCTCTGAGTTCGGCAAAAATCGCTTACTCTTTTTTGCTGCGCGCCAGCCGCGCCATGCGCTGCGCATCGTCGAAAATCCCCCGCAGGATACGCAGCTCACGCTGCTCCGGTTCGGCGCGCTGAAACAAGCGCCGCAAGCGGCGTTCGATCGTCACCGCAGCGCGACCTTTGTGGAAATCGATGTCAATCAAGGTCTGCGCGAGATGGCCGAAGAAATATTCCATTTCCGCGGCGGTCGCGAGTGGATCGGACTTCAGCGGCGGCGGCACTAACGCCACGCCCTGCAACGCCGCGAGACGCAATTCGTACGCCAGTACCTGCACCGCTTGCGCCAGATTCAGCGAGCTGAAACCGGGCACGCTTGGAATATGCACGGCAGCATGGCAACGCATGAGTTCTTCGTTTTCAAGGCCCGAGCGTTCGTTGCCGAATACCAACGCGACTTCATCGTCCGGCGGCGCTTGATGCAATCGTTCAGCGGCATCGCGCGGCGATAGCTCAGGCAGCGGCACGCCGCGCCGACGTGCGGTGCAACCGAGTACAAGGCGACAATCAGCAATCGCCGTCGCGAGATCCGGCACCACCACGATATTTTCGAGCACGTCGTCCGCGCCCGCCGCCAATGCGATCACATCATCATGCGGGTAATGCAACGGCGCAACCAGCACCAGCCGCGCATGGCCCATCGTGCGCATGGCGCGCGCGGCAGCGCCGATATTACCCGGATGCGACGTGCGCACGAGGACAAAACGAATATTGCTATGAGCGAGGCTGGGACTGGTGTTTTCGTTCATCGATTGATTCGATTTCATGGTTGTGGTTCAGCCAGGAATTTGGCCCAAACCGGTGAATTTGTTACCCTTGCGTCCCGCCGAGCAAAACACACTGCTTGCGAGCTTGTTCTTTTCCAGCCTGTCCACCCGGAGTTTTTAATGTCCAGACCCGCCGTCAATGTTGCGGTACGCGCCGCGCGCGCTGCAGGAACCATCATCCTGCGTTATCTGAATCGCGTGGAAGGTCTCGCCGTGGAAGAGAAAGCTCGCCACGACTACGTCTCTGAAGTGGATCGTCTTGCCGAAGCTGAAATCATACGCGAACTCAAGCGCGCTTTTCCGGGCCACGCGATGCTCGCGGAAGAATCCGGTGCGCGCGGCGACTCGCGATTTGTCTGGGTCATCGATCCGCTCGACGGCACGCATAATTATCTGCGCGGCTTCCCGCATTTCTGTGTATCGATCGCGATGCTGGAAAACGGCGAGCCGATGCACGCGGTGGTTTATGATCCCCTGCGTGACGAGTTGTTTACCGCAAGCAAGGGTGACGGCGCGTATCTCAACGATCGACGTATTCGCGTGACCAAACGCGAAGGGCTCGGCGGCGCGTTGCTGGCCACGGGTTTTCCGTTTCGCCAACGCCAGCATCTGCCGGCGCAACTCGACATGACGCGCGCGCTGCTGATCGATGCCGAGGCCGAAGATATCCGTCGCACCGGTTCCGCCGCGCTCGATCTGGCCTATGTTGCGGCCGGACGTATGGACGGCTATTTCGAAATCGGCCTGAAGCCGTGGGATATGGCCGCGGGTTGCTTGCTGGTGCGCGAAGCTGCGGGGCGCTATTGCGATTTCTCGGGTAACGACGGCATTCCCGAAACCGGCAATATCGTCGCCGGCAATCACTTCGTCACCGCCGCCATCATCAAGACCATCGCACCGATGTTGACGCGTACCTTGCGCTGAACCACTTGAAGTCGATGATCGGAATAGCGATCCGGTCTTGCTCCCCTGAATCCGATCAGCCTCCGCGGCGGCTGCACGCTGCCGCGCCGATGAAGATCGCAACGCTGCTGACCGACAACGGCACTCAGTTCACCGATCGATTCACCTCCCAAGGCAAGACGCCGTCGGGAAAGCACGCCTTCGACCGCACCTGTGCGACGCTGGGCATCGCGCATCGTCTGATCAAGCCGCGGCACACGCAGACCAATGGCATGGTCGAACGCTTCAATGGCCGCATCAGCGATGTTCTGGCAACCACACGCTTCCGCTCGCGCGAGGATCTGCAAACCACGATCGAGCGTTACGTGACGCTGTACAACGAACATCTGCCGCAACGCGCGCTCGGCCCTACTACGCCGCTGCAAGCGCTGCGCGCCTGGCGCAAGGATCGCCGCCCTGAGCTGTTTGTCAGAAATTTTAAGAATCAGACGGGACTAGACCGTTACGGACGGCGCGCGAGCTCGGCGTTGTCCTTGCTGGCCGGCATCAGATCCTGTTTCGATACGCCGAGCCAGAGCAGGATCGGGTTGGCGAAGAAGATCGACGAGAGCGTACCGACCACGATACCGATGATCATGGTCAGTGCAAACCCGTGTACGACCGGGCCGCCGAAGAAATACAACGCGACCATCGTGATGCCGGTGAACGCGGCGGTGATGATGGTACGCGACAGGGTCGAGTTGATTGCCTTGTTCAGCACCTCGACCGGCTCGGCGCGGCGGCTGGAACGGAACAATTCGCGCACACGATCGAACACCACGACTTTATCGTTGATCGAATAGCCGACCACCGACAATACCGAGGCAAGCACGGTGATGTCGAAATCGTGCTGGGTGATCGCGTAGAAGCCGAGCACGATCAAGGTATCGTGGATTTCACTCGCAACACCGGCGATCGCGAAGCGCCATTCGAAGCGCACCGCGATGTAGATCATGATGCCGATCATCACGAACAACACCGCGATGATGCCCTGGCTTTTCAGTTCGTCGCCGACCGTAGCGCCGACCAGATCGGTGCGTTTGATGGTGACGTCGGCGCGCTTGGCCTTGAGCACGTCGATGACTTTTTTCGACACTTCATCGGCCTTCA